>NZ_CALRZC010000030.1:0-53532 GCF_943372545.1 Variovorax sp. YR752
CGGAACACCACGATGTTCTCGCGCGCCAGCATCAGGTTGCGCCAGGTTTCGCTGAAGGGGTTCCAGTTGATGACCAGACTCGGGTCGGTGGCCGGCGCGGGCGGAATGGCCTGCGCCACGCCGCGCCCCACCAGCGCCAGCAGCAGGCAGGCCACGGCCACCGTGGTGTGGCCGATCTGCGGCATCGCCACCAGCAGCCCGCCCGCCACCTGGCCCAGCAGGATGGCGACGAAGGTGCCCATCTCGACCATGCCGTTGCCGCCCGTGAGCTCGCGCGAATCGAGCACCTGCGGCAGGTAGGCGAACTTGACCGGCCCGAACAGCGTGGAATGCAGCCCCATGAGGAACACGCAGCCCAGCAGCACCACCGCGTCGGCGCGCACGAAGCCCCAGGCGGCGATCACCATGATCGCGATCTCGAGGTTCTTGACGAAGCGGATCATCTTCGTCTTGTCGAACTTGTCGGTCAGCTGCCCGGCCGTGGCCGAGAACAGCAAGAAGGGCAGGATGAACAGCGCACCGATCACCAGCCCCGCCATGGCCGGCGGCATCCAGCTCAGTTGCAACTGGTAGGTCACCATGACGGTGAAGGCGAACTTGAAGAGGTTGTCGTTCGCGGCGCCCGCGAACTGGGTCCAGAAGAAGGGCGCGAAGCGCCGCTGGCCGAGCAGGGCGAACTGGTTCGCGTGGGCGTTGGGCTCATGCACCACGGGCGCGGGCGCGGCGGCGGCGGGGGTTGTCATGCGATGCAATCTCCTCTTTGTCTTCTACCGCTGCGCCACCGGCGTTCCGGTGGTCAGGCCGCGTCACACCGCGATCGCGGCAGGGTCGGGATTGTGCCGCAGCAGGGTGGCGCGCCAGCCCTTTTCGAGGCGGTACAGCGCCATCAGCACGGGCAGACCGGCCAGCGACGCCACCAGGTGCTTGAGCGTGTGACCCGACACGAGGTGGCCGGTGGCTTCGTAGATGGCGTGGTCGCCCAATTCGAAGGCCTTGGCCACCACATAGAACGCGATCACCCAGCCCAGCTTGAGCCCGACGGCGCCGCGCATCGGCGTGGCCAGCGCCAGCGTGAGCACCACCGCCATGCCGCCGAACTGCACCAGCGCCCAGGGCAGCACATTGCCGGTTTCCTGGCAAACCTCGGCCGCCAGCAGGCCGGCCGTGAGCACGAACCAGGCGGCCGGCCAGCCGGCGCGCTGGCTGACGCGCTCGCAGACGGCGATGCCGATCAGGCCCGCGAAGGCCACGGCCATGCCGGCGCGGTCGGCCGCGAGGCGGGGCGCGTCGGGCAGCAGGTGATAGAAGGCCGAGCCCGCGGCGGTGGCGATCAGGCCGGCAAAGAACAGCCAGGCGCAATCCAGCGTGTTGTCGGGCGGGTCGTTGGCGGGCGGCGCCAGCGGGAACCCGGCCAGCGCCTCCTGGTGCGAGCGGTCGATGCGGTTGAGCCGGTACAGGCCCAGGCAGCCGATGGCCAGGAACGGCAGGTTGCTCAGCACGTCCATCGCGTTGGGCAGGTGAAACAGCGGCCGGTTGTCGGCGAACACGGAGGCGATCGCCACGTCGGCGGCCGGCAGCGCCGGGCCGAAGAAGGCGACGAGCAGGAGCAGCGCGAAGGTGAACAACAGTCCGCGTTCGCGGCGTGTCAGGGTGGGCAGAAGCATGGCGTTCCTCGGTGGGGTGGTGGCTGGCGGGTGGAATCTAGTTGCCAGCCCTTCCCCAGGCATCGAGAATCGATACGAGGCACTATTTCACTCCCTTCGGTATCCTTTTCCAATACCTTCAACCCGTACCCTCCCTTCATGAGCACCACCGTCGATCTGGTCCAGGCCCTCAAGAACGAACTCAAAAGCGCCCGCATGACGTATGCCGACCTGGCCCGGTCGCTGGACATGGCGGAATCCAGCGTCAAGCGCATGCTGGCCAAGAGCGACATGCCGCTGTCGCGCGTCGATGCGATCTGCCGCGCCCTGAAGATCGATTTCGCCGAGCTGGCGCGGCGCGTGGCCGACGCCCAGCCGCTGCTGAAGGAGCTGACGCACGAGCAGGAGAAAGCCGTGGTCAAGGACAAGAAGCTGCTGCTGGTGGCGATCAGCGTGCTGAGCCAGTGGACGCTGGAGCAGATCGTGGCGTCGTACCGGATCACCGAGCCCGAGTGCATCGGCTGCCTGGCGCAGCTGGACCGCATCGGCATCATCGAGCTGCGCCCGCTCAACCGGTACCGCCTGAAGCTCGCGAAAACCTTCCGCTGGCGCCCGCACGGCCCGGTGATGGAGTTCTTCCGCGAGAACGTGGTGCTCG
The DNA here is from genome assembly GCF_943372545.1 of Variovorax sp. YR752. Classification (NCBI taxonomy): domain Bacteria; kingdom Pseudomonadati; phylum Pseudomonadota; class Betaproteobacteria; order Burkholderiales; family Comamonadaceae; genus Variovorax; species Variovorax sp. YR752. The sequence goes on from NZ_CALRZC010000030.1 coordinate 2,302, forward strand.
ACTACTACAAGGGCGGCTTCGACGGCCCGGCCGAGGGGCTGCTGCTGGTGCACGGCTCGATCAGCCGGTCACTCGCGCCGGCCTTCCTGGAGCGGTTGCAGCGCGTGGCGCAAGACTTCGCGCAGCAGCACCAGACCGACCAGAAGCTGTCGGCCAAGGACCGCGAGGGCTACACCCTGCTACTGGGCATGCGCAACTGGGAGTTCGAGGCGTTCACGCGCCTGCGCAGAAACTAAGGCTTGGCGGCTTCGAGCGCGTCGCGCGTGGTGCGCGCGGCGTTCTTCGCCGCATCGGCGAAGTCTTCGCCCGACGAGGCATAGATGATCGCCCGCGACGAGTTCACGATGATCGGCGCGTCGGCGCGCCAGCCGGCGCGCACGGTGGCAACCGCGTCACCGCCCTGGGCACCGACACCCGGGATCAAGAGCGGCACCGTCGGTGCGAGCTCGCGCACACGCTCGATTTCGGCCGGATAGGTCGCGCCCACCACGAGGCCGAGCTGGCCGTTGAGGTTCCACGGGCCCTGCGCCAGGCGGGCGACGTGCTCGTACAGGAAGGGCTGGCCCTCGACGCTCGCAAGCCGCTGGCCCTGCAGGTCCGAACCGCCGGGGTTGCTGGTGCGGCACAGCAGGAAGGCGCCCTTGCCTTCGTGCTTGAGGTAGGGCGCGACCGAGTCGAAGCCCATGAAGGGCGACAGGGTCACGGCGTCGGCGCCGTAGCGCTCGAAGGCTTCGAGCGCGTACTGCTCGGCGGTGGAGCCGATGTCGCCGCGCTTGGCGTCAAGAATCGTGGGCACGTGAGGCGCGTTGCGGCGCATGTGCTCCATGAGGCGTTCGAGCTGGTCTTCGGCGCGGTGGGCGGCGAAGTAGGCAATCTGCGGCTTGAAGGCGATGACTAGGTCGGCCGTCGCATCGACGATGCGCGCGCAGAAGTCATAGATGCGGCTGGCGTCGCCCTTGTACGCCCCCGGGAATTTGGCGGGCTCCGGGTCGAGGCCCACGCAGAGCAGCGAGCCGTTGGTTTGCTGTGCAGCGGCCAGCTTGTCGAGGAAAGTCATGGGGCCCGATTTTACGGACCCCGCCCAACAGGCCTTATTCCGATGGCGAGGCTGCTTGCTGCTGCTCTGCCGCCAGGCACAAGTCGGCCCAGGCGCGGGCCTTGTCGGCCGGGTTGCGCAGCAGGTACGCGGGGTGGTACGTGGCGACCACCGGCACGCCATTCGCCGACGCCAGCGGCACGGCGCGACCGCGCAGCTTGCCCAGCGGATCGCGGCTTTGCATCAGGCTTTGCGCGGCCAATGGGCCCATCGCCAGCACGACGCTGGGCGCCAGCGCCGCCGCGTGGGCGTCGAAGGCCGCGTCGATCGGCTGCGGGCTGCCGGGCTGGCCGGCGGCCACGCCGCGGTGCGTGCGCATCAGGTGCACGGGCGTGCGGCCGTCGTGCAGCTTCAGTGCGCGCAGCATGTTGTCGAGCAGGCGGCCGGCGTCGCCCGCGAAGGGCTCGCCGTGGCGGCCGTCGGCTTCGGGCGGCATGTCGGCCACGACCAGCCAGCCGCCCTGCACCGGCGCCGTGGCATCGGCCTTGTCGGCATACAGGCGGCAGGGCGCTTCGACCAGCACGGCGGCGCCTTGCGCCACGGGCGGTGCTGCGACCGGACGCGGGGCCGGGGCGGCCACGGGGCGGGCGACGGGCGCCGGTGCCGGGCGCTGCGGAGGCGGCGCGTCATAAGACTGGTCGCGCTCGTCGAGCTCCAGCGGCGGGCCTTCGGGCATGTCGGGCATGCCGGAATCAGCGGCCACGGGGGCTTCTGGCTCGGCTTCGACTTCGATCTCGGGTTCCGGCGGCACGGGCCACCAGACCTTCACGCCCATCTCGTCGAGCATGGCGCGCTGGCGCGCGTCCAGGCGCAGGGTGTGTACAGCGGCGGTGTCCGTCATCGCAAAGCTCCCCAGGCGGAGCCTGTTTCGTTGAGGCGCATGCTCATGACGACCGCGTCTTCACGCTTGCCGTCGAACGCCGGGTAGTAGCCCTTGCGCACGCCGACGCTGCGAAAGCCTTGCCGCAGGTAGATGTCGAGCGCGCGCCGGTTGCTTTCGCGCACCTCGAGCCAGAGCCACAGCGCGCCCTCGCCGCGCGACCAGCCGGCCAGCGCCTCGAGCATGAGCGGCGCCCAGCCCTGGCGCTGGAAAGCCGGCGCCACGGTGATGTTGAGCAGGTGCACCTCGTCCACGCCCTTCATGGCGACGAAGTAGCCGATGAGCGTTTCGCCCAGGCTGGTGCAGGGCGACTCGACACCCGGCGCCACGCCGGGCGCCAGCAGGCACTGGCAGTGGTAGCCCACGGCCATCGAATCGGTGAAGTTGGCGCGCGTCCAGGGGTGCGTGTAGGCCGTCTGCTCGACCGCGCACACGGCGTCGATCCGCTCGACGGTGAGCGGTTCAAGACGGGCTTCGACGGACTGGAGGACAGCGCTCATACGGGGCTTGGCGGAACGGCGACAGCAGCGGCAGCGGCCTTGATGGCGGCGCGTTCCTCGGTGGTTTGCGCCACTTTATCGCGAACATAGAGCGGCCAGGCCTGTGCGGCGGGCACGGTGCGTCCGGCCGCGAGCAGCGCGGGCGCCAGCCGCAGCATGGCGACGGCGGTGGGCAGCACCTCGTGGCGGGCCGTGGCGGTCGCCAGGCGCGGGCCGTAGGCGGTGAAGGCATTGCCGGCGAGCGCCCAGCCGGCCGGCACCTCGAGCGCCTCGGGGGCGAGCAGCAGCGGCTCGGGATCACCGCCGAACGGGCCGGCGGTGTCGAAGTCGTAGTGCGCAGCGTAGAGCTGGTCCATGCGCGCGTCGAGCACGGCCACCACGCGCTGCGCGCCGAAGGCGTGGCGTGCCTCGTCGGCCACGGCCAGCAGGGTGTCGACCGGCAGCAGCGGCACCTTGGCGCCGAAGGCCAGGCCCTGCGCCACCGAGCAGGCGGTGCGCAGGCCGGTGAAGGAACCCGGGCCGCGCCCGAAGACGATGGCGTCGAGTTCGGCCAGCGCGAGCCCCGCGTCGGCGAGCAGCTGACGAATCAGCGGCAGCAGCGTACTCGACGCCTGCGCGCCGCCCACGCCGCTGTGCGCCAGCACGCGGTCGCCGTGGCGCACCGCCACCGACAGGTGCTCGGTGCTCGTGTCGAAGGCCAGCAGCTTGTCAGACATTGGGGCGCCCCATTCCTGCCGGGCACGGCGTCGGGCAGACCGGCGCCACGCGCACGGCCGCTGCCTTGCGCACGCCGAACAAAATGCCGCCCGTCACCAGCGCTAGGCCGGCGATCAGGCTCCAGTGCATCGGTTCGCCCAGCCACAGCACCGCGCCGAAGGCCGACAGGCCCGGCACCAGCGCCGTGATCATGGTGGTGCGCACGGGCCCGAAGTGCTGGATCATTTTTGTGAAGGTGATGCCGGAGATCACGACCGAGCCGAGGCCCTGGAAGGCCATCTGGAAGGCGACCTCGCCCCACGGCGCGCTGCCGATGTGGCTGACGACGGCACCCGAGGCCACGAGCAATGTGTAGACCGGCACATAGGTCATGAGCGCGAACACGGTGATGGCGATGGTCGCGCGCACGGCGTCCAGGCCGTGGCGGCGCGCCACGATGCTGTAGCAGGCCCAGCAGAAGGCGGCGCCCATGAACATCAGGTCGCCCTTCCAGACCTCGCCGCCCTCGAAGGCATGCAGCAGGCTGCGCCCGCCGACCACGAGGTCGCCCGCGACGATCATCGCCAGGCCGATGGCGCGCGTGGGCGTGATGCGGTCGCGCAGCACCAGCGCGGCCAGCAGCGTGGTCCACAGCGGCAGGCTGCCGGGCATCAGCACGGCGGCATGGCCGGCCGGTGCGAAGAAGAAGCCGCTGTAGGCGATGAGGGCGTAGGCCACGCCGCCGAAGATGCCGGCCGTGGCCGTCACGCGCAGCGACAGCGGCGACAAACCGAAGAACGACGACACCGCGCCGCGGTGCTTCGTCGCCAGCCACGCGCCCCAGGGCACCAGCACCAGGCTGGCGCCGCAGACGCGCGCAAAGGCGAGGTCGAAGGGCGTGAGCGAACGCGCGGCCGAGGCGCGCGCGATGAGGATGAAGGCGGTCCAGACCACGACGGTGACCACCGCCGCGCCGATGCCGAGCATGCGGGGAGACAGGAGGGGCGGGGAGGTCTGCGGGGGCGCGGCGGGCATCCCGCCATTATCGAGGGCGGACCTCGGCCGCGCAGGGGCGGGGCGAATCAACCAGCCTCGTCGGCGCGCAGGATCGCCAGGCCGGCCGCGCGCAGCGGCGCCAGCGCCTGCTCGGAGGCCTGCGGCGCCACCAGCAGCTGCGTTGCGTCCGCCAGCGGGTTGACCACCCAGGCCGACGCGGCCCCGAGCTTTTCGGACGAGGCCAGCACGACGGTCTCGGCCGCCGCGGCCATCAGCGCGCGCTTGATCTCGGCCTCTTCCGCGTCGCCCGTGGTCAGGCCCGCCTCGGCGTGCACGCCGGTGACGCCCATGAAATACGTGTCGGCATGGATGCGCGAAATGGCCGCCATGGCCGCCGCGCCGACCGCCACCATCGAATGCCGGAAAAGGCGCCCGCCAATCAGCACCACCTCGATGCCGGTATGCGCCTGCAGCTCGACCGCCACCGACGGGCTGTGCGTGACCACCGTGGCCTGCAGCGTGGGCGGCAGGTGACGCGCCAGTTGCACGGCCGTGGTGCCGCCGTCGATGAACACCACCTGCCCCGGCTTCACGAGGCGCGCGGCGGCGCGGCCGATGGCCACTTTTTCGTCGGGCGCAAGATGCTGGCGCCCGGTGAAGTCGGCCTCGGCCGCCGCCACCGGCAGCGCGCCGCCGTGCACGCGCTGCAGCAGCCCTTCGGCCGCGAGCTCGCGCAGGTCGCGGCGGATGGTGTCTTCGGACAGGGCCAGTTCCTCGCTGAGTGCCTTGGCGACGACCTGGCCGTCGCGCCGCAGGACCGAGAGGATGTGTTGCTTGCGCGGGCGAGTGAGCATGGGCCGATGATAGCGAGTTTGCACGCTATTGCACGAATCATCTTGATATTGCACGAATCAGGTTTTATGCTCGCCGCCATGACCATCCACGACCGCGTCCGGGTGCACGAAGTCACCCTCCTGTCCGACAACTGGTACACGCTGCGCACCACCGCCTTCGACTGGCGGCGCAACGACGGCGAGTGGCAGCGCATGCACCGCGAGACCTACGACCGCGGCAACGGCGCCACGCTGCTGCCCTATCACCTGGGCCAGCGCACGGTGCTGCTCACGCGGCAGTTCCGCTACCCGGCCTTCGTCAACGGCCACGACGACCTGCTGATCGAAGCGGCCGCGGGCCTGCTCGACAACGCCGCGCCCGAGGAGCGCATCCGCGCCGAAGTGGAAGAAGAACTGGGCTACCGGCTCGGCGCGGTGCAGAAGGTGTTCGAGAGCTTCATGAGCCCGGGCTCGGTGACCGAGAAGCTGCACTTCTTCGTCGCGCCCTACGAGGCCTCGATGCGCGTCGGCGCGGGCGGCGGGCTGGCGGAGGAGGGCGAGGACATCGAGGTGCTCGAGCTGCGCATCGACGAGGCGCTGGCCATGGTGGCCGACGGCCGCATCGCCGACGCCAAGACGATCATGCTGCTCTACCACGCGAAGCTGCACGTGTTCGCGCCGGGATAATCGGCGGATGCCTCTTGCCTTCCGCCACGCGCCCCGTGCGCAGACTCTTGCGCTGACCCTTGCACTGCTGGCCCCGCTCGGCGCCCTCGCCCAGCAAGCCCTTCCGCCCCAAGTCGATGCCGCCCTTGCGCGTGCCAAGGTGTCGCGCGACGCCGTGACCTTGCTCGTGGCCGATGCCGACGCCGGCCGCGCGCCGCGCCTGGCCTGGCGCTCGCAGGTGCCGGTGAACCCGGCCTCGATCATGAAGCTGGTGACCACCTACGCGGCGCTCGACCTGCTCGGCCCGGCCTACAGCTGGAACACGCCGGTCTACGTCGAGGGCTCGGTGGCCAACGGCGTGCTCAACGGCAACCTCTACATCAAGGGCCAGGGCGATCCCAAGCTGGTGCTCGAGCGCGTGTGGCTGCTGCTGCGCCACGTGCAGGGCCTGGGCATCACCACCGTGAGCGGCGACATCGTGATCGACCGCAGCGCCTTCGAGACCACGGTCGAGAACGACCCGGCCGCCTTCGACGGCGAGCCGCTGCGCCCCTACAACGCCTCGCCCGACGCACTGCTGGTGAACTTCAAGTCGGTGAACATGACCTTCGCGCCCGACCGCGCCGGTCAGTTCGCACGCGTGAGCTACGAGCCCCCGCTGGCCAGCGTGGCGATGCCGCCGACCGTGCCGCTGGCGCCGGGCGAATGCGGCGACTGGCGCGGCGCGCTCAAGCCCGACTTCAGCGACGTGAACCGCATCCGCTTCAACGGCGGTTTTCCCACCGGCTGCGGCGAGAAGAGCTGGGCCGTGGCGTACGCCGACCCGCGCACCTACAGCCTGCGCGCCATCGGCGGCATGTGGGCCGAGATGGGCGGGCGCGTCGGCGGCCAGATGCGCGAGGGCCGCGTGCCCGCGGGCCTGAAGCCGGCCTTCGATTTCGAATCGCCGCCGCTGGCCGAGGTGGTGCGCGACATCAACAAGTACAGCAACAACGTGATGGCGCAGCAGCTGTTCCTCACGCTCGGCCTCACGCAGAAGCAGCGCGGCACCTTCGAGGCCTCGCGCAGCGCGATGGGCCAGTGGTGGCGCGACCGCATCGGCACGGGCGAGGCGTCGCCGGTGTTCGAGAACGGCTCGGGCCTGTCGCGCGACGAGCGCATCAGCGCCGCCGCGCTCGGCAAGATGCTGCAGGTGGCGTGGCGCTCGCCCGTGATGCCCGAGCTGATGGCCTCGCTGCCCGCGATGGGCGTGGACGGCACGCTGAAGCGGCGCACGCTGCGCTCGGGCGGCGCGGCCCACCTGAAGACCGGCACGCTGCGCGACGCCTCGGGCGTGGCCGGCTACGTGCACGGCGCGAGCGGCCGGCGCTACGTGCTGGTGGCCATCGCCAACGGCGAGAACGCCGGCGCCGCACGCGCCGCCTTCGATGCGCTGATCGACTGGACCGCGCAGGACCAGTGACTCGGACGGGGCCTGGCCCGTTCGGCTACTGAATAGGTTCTGCTGGCAAACGCGGCTTGCGCGCGGCCATGGCGCTGCCCAGAATAGGACGCTCGTTCGTTTTCGATACAAATCCAGGAGACGCGTCTTGACCTTGCACCCACGGCATTCTTCCCTCTCGGCCCGCCGGGTCACCGCCACGGCGACGCTCGCCGGCGCCACGCTGTTGCTCGCCGCCTGCGGCGGGGGCGGCGGCGGTGGGGGCGGCATCGGCATCGGCTTTCCGCCGCCGGGCGGCGGCAGCGACACCGGGCGCGGCTCGGTCGTCACCAGCCCGCCCGAGCAGGGCACCAAGCTCACGGCCGACCAGTTCCGGGCCAGCCTGCAGGCCTCCGACCAGGGCAAGGCGCTGCTGCAGGTCACCGGCGCGCCCAAGTGCGGCGTCGACATGCGCTACCTCGAGTACCGCACCGTCGGCGGCAAGAACGAAGCCACCAACGCCACCGCCGCGATCATGGTGCCCTCGGGCTCCGACGTCGCCTGCAGCGGCGGGCGCCCGGTGGTGCTGTACGCGCACGGCACCACGCCGGCGCGCAACTACAACCTCGCCAAGTGGACCGACACCACCCAGCCGGCCGCCGGCGAGGGCCTGATGGTGGCGGCCATGTTCGCGGCGCAGGGCTACATCGTGGTGGCGCCCAACTACGCGGGCTACGACAAGTCGACGCTGCCCTACCACCCGTACCTCAACGGCGAGCAGCAGGGCAAGGACATGGTCGATGCGCTCACCGCGGCGCGCAAGACCTTCTCGGACATCGGCGCGAACGACGCCGGCTCGCTGTTCATCACCGGCTATTCGCAGGGCGGCTACGTGGCAATGGCGGCGCACCGCGAGATGCAGGCCACCGGCAAGACGGTGACGGCCTCGGCCCCGCTGGCTGCGCCCTCGGCCATCAGCCTGCTGACCGACTACACCTACCTGGGCTGGCCGGCGCTGGGCTCCACGCTGTTCGTGCCGCTGCTGTCGACCAGCTGGCAGCAGCAGTTCGGCAACGTCTACGGCAGCCCCAGCGACGTCTACGAAGCGCAGTACGCCACCGGCATCGAGACGCTGCTGCCGAGCCTCACGCCGGGCACGCTGTTCTCCAGCGGCAAGCTGCCGCAGCTGGCGCTGTTCCCGGCCGACGGCAAGCCAGGTCCGGTGAGCCCCGAACTGTCGATCTTCTACGGCGCCAACAACCTCATCAAGCAGAGCTTTCTCACGCAGGCGGCCACCGACATCCAGTCGAACACCTGCCCCGGCAACGCACTGCCGGCCACGGCCGCGTCACTGGGTTCGGCCACGCCGCTGGACTGCAAGCCCGCCACGGGCTTCCGCAAGGCGGCCATCGCCAACGACCTGCGCAACTGGGTGCCGACCAAGCCGATGCTGCTGTGCAGCGGCGCGAACGACCCGACCGTGAACTTCCTGAGCACCCGCGCCACGGCCGGCTACTTCCGCGCCAAGGGCATGCCGGCCGCCGCGCTCGCGGTGGTCGACCTGGAAGACCGCGGCGCCACCGACAGCTATTCGGCGGCACGCGCAGGCTTCGCGCAGGCGAAGGACCTGTTGGCACAGAGCACGCCGGGCAGCGCCGCCGACAAGGCGCGCGCCGTGACCGCGGCCTACCACGGCACGCTGGCGCCGCCGTTCTGCCTGGCGGCAGCGCGCGGGTTCTTCCAGGGTGTGTTGGCGGCCGGGGGCTGAGCCCCGCGGCAGCGATCAGGCGTTGATCAGGCCGCTGCAGCGCGCTGCAAGCGGTCCTTGACGCCTTCCCACTCGGGCGTGTCGGGCGGCGTCTCGACCCAGATCAGCTTCACGCCCTGCGCGTCGAACTCGCGCAGCACCGCGAACAGCTGCTGCGCGGCGGCGGCCGCGTCGTCGGGCATGCGCCGCAGCAGCACGCGCTGCGAGCGGCTGCGCACGTTGCTGCGCGTCCACACGGCGATGTGCGCGGCGTTGGCGCCGAGCACGTCGAGGCCGGTCTGGATGGCCTTGGGGTCCATCAGCCGCACCTTGGCATCGGGCGCGTAGTGCGCCTCCAGCGTACCCGAGGCGCGCGGGTCGGGCGTGTCGAGCACCTCGCGGTCGCGCAACGGCTCGCCGGCGGCGGCCTCGATCTGCGCGCGCGTGATGAGGCCCGGGCGCAGCAGCACGGGAGCGCCGCGGCTGCAGTCGACGATGGTCGATTCGATGCCCACTTCGCAGGCACCACCGTCGATGACGAGCAGCGCATCGCCGAACTCGTCGTGCACGTGCTGCGCCGTGGTCGGGCTGACGCGGCCGAAGCGGTTGGCACTGGGCCCCGCGAGGCCGGGCACGCCCTGTTCGGCGCAGACCTCAAGCAGTGCCTGCGCCACCGGGTGCGCGGGGCAGCGCAGGCCGATGGTGTCCTGCCCGCCGGCCGCCGCCGTGCCCACGCCGGGCTGGCGTGTGACGATCAGCGTGAGCGGGCCGGGCCAGAAAGCCTGCACGAGCTTCTGCGCGAAAGGCGGCAGCGGCTGGGCGAAGCGCGACAGCGCCTGCGCGCCCTTGGCGCCCGCCGCCACGTGGACGATCAGCGGATGGTCGGCCGGCCGGCCCTTGGCCGCGAAGATGCCGGCGACGGCGGTGTCGCTGCTGGCGTCGGCGCCCAGGCCGTAGACGGTCTCGGTCGGGAAGGCGACCAGCCCGCCCGCGCGCAGCACGCGCGCGGCCTCGGCGATGGCGTCGGGAGCGTGGCCGTCGAGGATCATGCGAGCGCCGGCAGGCCCAGCAGCAGCGCGGCCTGCGAGGCGTTGGCGCGCACGCTCTCGAGCGTGGCGCCGGTGAGGGTCAGGTGGCCCATCTTGCGACCGCGGCGCGGTGCCAGCTTGCCGTACAGGTGCAGGTGCGTGCCGGGCACGGCGAGCACTTCGCTCCAGCGCGGCGCGACCGGCTTGATGCCGTCGCCTTCGCCGTCTGGGAACCACAGGTCGCCCAGCAGGTTGAGCATGACGGCGGGGCTGTGCTGGCGCGGCGCGGTCAGCGGCAGGCCGGCGAGGGTGCGCACCTGCAGCTCGAACTGCGACACGTCGCAGGCCTCCATCGTGTAGTGGCCGCTGTTGTGCGGGCGCGGTGCCATTTCGTTGACCACCAGCGAACCGTCGGCCAGCGCGAAGAACTCGACGCACAGCACGCCCACGTAATCGAGGCCGCTGGCGATGCTCTTGGCGGAATTGACCGCGCCCTGCGCCACGGTCTTGGGCATGTTCTGCGGATGCACCTCGGTCACGGCGAGGATGCCGTCGCGGTGCAGGTTGCGCTGCGGCGGGAAGTGCACGATCTGGCCGTCGCGGCCGCGCGCCAGGATCACCGAGCACTCGAACTCGAGCGGCAGCATCTTTTCGAGCACGCAGGGCACGCAGCCGGCGGCCTGCCAGGCCTCGACCAGCTCGGCGCGCGTCTTCACGCGCTGCTGGCCCTTGCCGTCGTAGCCCAGGCGGGCGGTCTTGAGGATGCCGGGCAGCAGTTGTTCGTCGATGGCGGCCAGTTGCTCCGCGGTCTCGATGACGGCATAGGGCGCGCAGGGCACGCCGCAGCGGGTGAAGTGCGCCTTCTCGGCGATGCGGTCCTGTGCGATGGCGATGGCCGAAGCGGCGGGCGACACCGGCCGCGCGACGGCCAGGTGCTCCAGCGAAGGCGCGGGCACGTTCTCGAACTCGGTCGTCACCGCGTCGGCCAGGCCGGCGAGGCGGGCGAGGCCGTCGACGTCGGCGTAGTCGGTGTGGATGTGGTGGTGGCTCACGCGGCCGGCGGGGCTGTCGGCATCGGGGTCGAGCACCGCGGTGAAGTAGCCCATGCGCTGGGCCGCGTGCGCGAACATGCGCCCGAGCTGGCCGCCGCCGAGCACGCCGAGCGTGGCGCCCGGGAGGATGGGCAGGTCGCCGGCATGGCCGGTGACGCCGCTCACAGTGCACCCCCGCCTTGCGGCGAAAACGGTGACACGGGAGACACAGCGCCCGCTTCGGGCGGCGGCAGCACCATGGCCTCGGCGGCGGCGGTCTGGGCCGTGCGGAAGGCGTCGAGCTTCGCGCGCAGCGCGGGGTTGTTCACCGCCAGCATCGCCACCGCGAACAGCGCCGCATTGGCCGCGCCGGCGGTGCCGATGGCAAAGGTGGCCACGGGCACGCCCTTGGGCATCTGCACGATGCTGTAGAGGGAATCGACGCCCTGCAGGTGGCGGCTGGCCACCGGCACGCCGAGCACCGGCACCGTGGTTTTGGAGGCCAGCATGCCCGGCAGGTGGGCCGCGCCGCCCGCCCCGGCGACGATCGCCGTGAGCCCGCGCCCGGCGGCGCTTTCGGCGTACGCGAACAGCGCATCGGGCATCCGGTGGGCCGAGACCACCTTCGCTTCGTGGCTGATTCCGAATTGCTGGAGAATCTCGACCGCGTGGCGCATCGTCTCCCAATCGGAGTTCGAGCCCATCACTACACCGACCTGAATGGTTTCGTTCATGGTTTCAATTTTACGTTTCACCCCCAGCTGTTCCCGATGATCGACATCACTCTCGAAAATTTCCAGTCCGAGCTGATCGAAGGCTCGGTCGCCACGCCGGTGCTGCTGGACATCTGGGCCGAATGGTGCGGCCCCTGCAAACAGCTCGGCCCGGTGCTCGAAAAACTCGAAACCGAGTACGCCGGCCGCTTCACGCTGGCCAAGCTCGACGCCGACAAGGTGCCGCAGATTTCGTCGCAACTGTCCGAAATGTTCGGCGTGCGCAGCATCCCGTTCTGCGTGATGTTCAAGGACGGCCAGCCGGTCGACGGCTTCGTCGGCGCCATTCCGGCCGAGAAGATCCGCGAATTCCTCGACAAGCACGTGCCGGGCGCCGACGAGGCCGAAGCCGCCTCGGAAGGCGCTGCCGCGCAGGAAGCGCTGGCCGAGGGCGACACCCTGGGCGCGCTCGAGAAGCTGCAGCACGCCGTGGCCACCGACCCGGCCAACGACGACGCGCGCTTCGACTACATCAAGCTGCTGCTGCAGGAAGGCCGCATCGACGACGCCAAGGTCGCCTTTGCGCCGGTGATCGCCAAGACCACGCTGGTGCGCCGCTTCGATTCGCTGCAGCGCTGGATGGACGCCATCGATTTCGCAGCACCCGTCACAGGCTCCGCGCCGACGCTGGGCGATTTCGACGACAAGATCGCGGCCAACAAGCGCGACTTCGACGCCCGCTTCAACCGCGCCCGTCTGCTGATGGCCGCCCAGCGCTGGACCGACGCGATGGACGAGCTGCTCGACATCCTCATGCGCGACAAGAGCTGGAGCGAAGACCTCGCGCGCAAGACCTACATCGCGATCCTCGACGTGATCGAGCCGCCGAAGGTGAAGGTCGCCGACGGGCAGATTCCGCCGGACGATCCGGTCGTGGCCACTTACCGTCGCCGCCTGAGCAGCGTGGTGTTGAGCTGAACGGCTGAACGACGCATTGCGCCTTTCAGTACGCAATTGAACAAGAAAGCGACCCGAGGGTCGCTTTTTTATTGCCGCCACCACCCCATATAGATAGTATTGCTACTCAATTTCCGATAAAAGCGCATTGCAATGCTCCAACTCACTGAAGAACTCGAAAAAGCCCGCAAGGCCGGCGGCCTGAGCCAGGAGGCGCTGGCCACGCGCGCCGGGCTGTCGCGCATGACGGTGCAGCGCATCGAAAGCGGGCAGATCGATCCGCGCCTGTCGACGCTGCTCGAAATGGCGCGCGTGCTGGGGCTCGAACTCATGCCCGTGCCCGCCAGCCTGCGCCCGCAGCTCGAAGATTTCGTGCGCTCGGGCGGTCGCCTGCTCGGCCAGCCGGCGGGCGTGGGCGCGCCGCCGTCCATCGCGCAGAGCCTGGCTGACGAGAACCGGTGAGGCGGTGAGCACGCGCGCCGTCTTCAGCACCGGCATCCGCTACCTGCGGATGCACCTGCACCTGCCCGGTGGCGGGCGGCGCGCCATCGGTTACCTCTCGCAGTACGGCGACATCCTGCGTGTGTCGTTCGACGAGGCCTACATCGCCGACCCGGGCCGCCCCACGTTGTCGCTGGCCTACCGCGGCGCGGATGAGGCCGCCACGCGCGCCATCCTCGCGTCGGCGCGCGACACCCGCGTGTCGCGCAGCGACGGCCGCTGGCCCAGCTACTTCCAGAACCTGCTGCCCGAGGGCCACAACCGCGAGCGTCTGGCGCAGCTGCGCGGCTGCGCGGCCGACGACGAGTTCGAGCTGCTGGCCGCCGCCGGCCACGACCTGATGGGCGCGCTCGAGGTCGAGCCCGTGCCCACGTCCGAAGGCATTCCGGACACCGTGCGCCACTGGCACACGGCGCTGGGGCTCGACGTGCTCGAACCCGGCTTTGTCGAGATGCCGGTGGAAGACGCCGCCGCCATCCCCGGTGTGGTGACCAAGTTCTCGGCGGTGCAGGACGGGCGGCGCTACGTGGTCAAGCGCCACGGCGCGGCGGGCTCGTTCATCCTCAAGCTGCCGAGCACGCGCCACCCCGACCTGGTCGCCAACGAATACACCGGCTACCGCCTGTGCGGCGCGCTCGGCCTCGACTGCGCGCAGGCCCACGTGATCGACCGCGCCGATGCCGACCTGCCCGAACAGGTGCCGTTCGCGCAGATCCTGGCGGTGCGCCGCTTCGACCGCACGCCCGAGGGCGGACGCATCCACATGGAAGAGTTCGCGCAGGTGCTGCAGTACGAGCCGCGCCAGAAGTACGGCCGCGGGCTGGCCACCGACTGGCCCGCGATGCTGCGCGTGCTCGACCGCCTGTCGCCCCACCCGGTGGCCGACGTGCGCGAGTGCGTGCGCCGCCTGGTCGCCTTCATCCTGCTGGGCAACAGCGACGCGCACCTGAAGAACTGGGCGCTGCGCTACCCCGACGGCGTGGCGCCGGTGCTCGCGCCGCTGTACGACCCGGTCTGCGTGGCCGCCTTCTTCGAGGACGTGCCGGCGCACGACTACGGCGTCAACCGCGCCATCGACGCCACGCTGCGCGCGTTCGACGGGCCCGCGCTGGAGGCGCTGCTGCGCGCGGCCGGGCTGCTGCGGCCGGCACGCTTGATGGCCATCGCGCGCGACACCGTGCGCCAGGCCCAGGCCGAGTGGCCCTCGCTGCTGGCACAGGACGGCACGCCCGCCAGCGTGCGCCGCTGCGTCGAGGCGCGCCTCGCGGGCGGCGTGGCCCTCGCGGCGCTGGCCGCCTGAAGAAGAAGCCCGGACGCGCCGACGGGCCTGTCTTCGCACCGGTCACGGCGTCGCATACGATGGCGCCGGTTTTAACTTGTTGCAGATTGAAAAGGAAAATTGGCCATGCGTTCCTTCGCCCGCCGTACCGCGCTTCCCGCCGTTGCCTCGGCCGCGCTGCTGCTGACCGCGCTCACCGGTTGCGGCAGCGGCATCAGTCTCGACGAGCCGATCGAAGGGCCGGTGTGGCGCCTGGTGCAACTGGGCGACGAGCCCATCGCGCCGGGCGGCGATGCCCAGCTGCAGTTCGACCGCAACAGCGGACGGGTCAGCGGGTCGGGCGGCTGCAACCGCGTCACGGGATCGTTCACGCGCGCGGGCGTGTCGCTCAAGCTCGGCCAGATGGCCGCAACGCGCATGGCCTGCGCCGACCCGGTGCGCGGCGCCAACGAGGCGCAGTTCCTGTCGGCGCTGCAGAGCACGGCCAGCTACCGGCTGGCGCCGGGGCGGCTCGCGCTGCTCGATGCGGGCGGCCGCACGGTCGCGCTGCTCAGCAGCGGCAACCGTTAAGCAAAAAAAGGATCGATCAGCCGTGGGTGAGGCGGTCCAGCGCCTCACGGTACTTGGCGGCCGTCTTCTCGATGACTTCGGCCGGCAGGCGCGGCGCCGGGGGCGTCTTGTCCCAGGGCTTGCCGTTGATCTTGGTGGCTTCGAGCCAGTCGCGCACGAACTGCTTGTCGTAGCTCGGGGGGTTGGTGCCGGCGGCCAGAGCGGCCTCGTAGCCCTCGACCGGCCAGTAGCGCGAGCTGTCGGGCGTGAGCACTTCGTCCATGAGCACCAGCGTGTCGTTCTCGTCCAGGCCGAACTCGAACTTGGTGTCGGCAATGATCATGCCCTTGGTGAGCGCGATCTGGGCCGCGGCCTCGTAGATGGCGATGCTGATCTCGCGGATCTGCTGGGCCAGCTTGGGGCCGACGATCTCGACCACGCGCTCGTAGCTGATGTTCTCGTCGTGCTCGCCGGCCGCGGCCTTGGCAGCGGGCGTGAAGATCGGGCGCGGCAGCTTGCTCGCGTTGGTCAGGCCCTCGGGCAGCGGCACGCCGCAGACGGCGCGGTTGTCCTGGTATTCCTTCCAGCCGCTGCCGGCCAGGTAGCCGCGCACCACGGCCTCGACCGGGATCGGGCGCAGGCGCTTGACCAGCATCGAGCGGCCCGTGACCTGCGCCACCTCGTCGGGCTGCACCACGCTCTCGGGCGCTTCGCCCGTCAGGTGGTTGGGGCACAGCGCGCCCAGGCGGTCGAACCACCACAGCGCCATCTTGGTGAGGATCTCGCCCTTGCCGGGGATGGGCTCGCCCATGATAACGTCGAAGGCGCTGAGCCGGTCGCTCGCGACCATCAGGATGCGGTCTTCGCCGACGGCGTAGTTGTCGCGCACCTTGCCGCGCGCAAGCAGGGGCAGGCTCTGGATGGAGGAGGTGTGAACGGTGGTCATGGACGGATGCTCGGCTGGGAAACGGTGACGGGGAAAGCGGATTGTGCGCGCAGAAAAAAGCCACCGCGAGCGGTGGCCTGCGGCGCGCAGTCTGTCTTCGTTAGATGACTTGCTGCGCCAGGTCGCCCTTGGCGTACTTGGCAGCGACGACCTGCAGCGTGTCGCCCTTGATCTTGGCGCCCTGGCCTTCGCAGCCGAACTCGATGTAGCGCTGCTTGCAGATCAGCTTGGCGGCTTCGCGCGCGGGCTTGAGCCATTCGCGGGCGTCGAACTTCTCGGGGTTCTCGGCCAGGAACTTGCGCACGGCGCCGGTCATCGCCAGGCGGATGTCGGTGTCGATGTTGATCTTGCGCACGCCGTGCTTGATGGCTTCCTGGATTTCCTTGACGGGCACGCCATAGGTTTCCTTCATGTTGCCGCCGTACTGGCGAATGATGGCCAGCAGCTCTTGCGGCACGCTCGACGAGCCGTGCATCACCAGGTGGGTGTTGGGAATGCGGCGGTGGATTTCCTTGATGCGGTCGATCGCCAGGATGTCGCCGGTGGGCTCGCGCGTGAACTTGTAGGCGCCGTGGCTGGTGCCGATGGCAATGGCCAGCGCGTCGATCTGGGTGCGCTTGACGAAGTCGGCGGCCTGCTCGGGGTCGGTCAGCAGTTGCTCGCGCGTCATGGTGTCGTCGGTGCCGTGGCCGTCTTCCTTGTCGCCCTTCATGGTTTCGAGCGAACCGAGGCAGCCGAGCTCGCCTTCGACGGTCACGCCCAGGCGGTGGGCCATGTCCGACACCTTCTTGGTGACGTCCACGTTGTAGTCGTAGCTGGCGATGGTCTTGCCGTCGGCCTCGAGCGAGCCGTCCATCATGACCGAGCTGAAGCCCAGTTCGATGGCGCCCTTGCAGACGTCGGGGCTCTGGCCATGGTCCTGGTGCATCACCAGCGGGATGTTCGGGTACTGCTCGATGGCGGCCTGGATCAGGTGCTTGATGAAGGCTTCACCCGCGTACTTGCGGGCGCCGGCGCTGGCTTGCAGGATGACGGGCGCACCGGTTTCCTTGGCGGCCTCCATGACGGCCTGGACCTGTTCCAGGTTGTTGACGTTGAAGGCCGGAATGCCGTAGCCGTTGGCGGCGGCGTGGTCCAGCAGTTCGCGCATCGAGACGAGTGCCATGGGAAATACCTCGTGGGAATAGAAAAAACGGGAAAAAAGAGAAGGCGGAAAGTCGGGAGAAAACTACCCCGATTCTACCGAGCCCCCTTGTGGGACAGCACCGACGCCACCCCGGGCGTCACGGGTACTGCCGCGCAGCTCTTTTTCAACTTTTTCAGATCGGCAACTGCGTGGTCGACAGCACCTGCTTGAGCACCACGAACGTCCGGATCTGCCGCACGCCCGGCAGGTACAGCAGCTGCTCGGCATGCAGGCGGTTGAAGCTGTCGTTGTCGCGGGTGCGCACGAGCATGAAGTAGTCGAACTCGCCCGTGACGACGTGGCATTCGAGGCAGCCCGACACCTTCTGCGCCGCCTTCTCGAAATCGGCAAAGGAGTCGGGCGTGGAGCGGTCGAGCACCACGCCGATCATCACGAGCATGCCGACGTCGAGCGCATCGGGGTCGAGCAGGGCGACCACGCCCTTGATGAGCCCGCTGGCCTTGAGCCGCTCGACCCGCCGCAGGCAGGCCGGAGCGCTGAGGTTCACCTTGGCGGCCAGCGCCACGTTCGACACCGAGGCGTCGCGCTGCAGGGCGCGCAGGATCGCGCGGTCGGTGCGATCGAGCTCGGTCGGGGCGCGCAACTTTGTTGTGCTCATGGCTTCCTTCCCGGATGAAAAACTGTCTTCCTGGCCATCCTGCCTTCTTTTGAGCAGCGAATCCAGCGAACTTCGCAAGCACATTGCAAACCCTTCTTCCTACGATCGACAGCTTCACCCCCACCTCTCGGAGCCGCGTCGATGAACCTGAAGAAATTCCCCCGCCACGTCCTGACCTTCGGCCCCACGCCGATCCAGCCGCTGAAGCGCCTGAGCGCCCATCTCGGCGGCAAGGTCGACCTCTACGCCAAGCGCGAGGACTGCAACAGCGGCCTGGCCTTCGGCGGCAACAAGACGCGCAAGCTGGAGTACCTGATTCCCGAGGCGCTCGAAGGCGGCTACGACACGCTGGTGTCGATCGGCGGCATCCAGTCGAACCAGACGCGGCAGGTGGCCGCGGTGGCCGCACACCTGGGCCTGAAGTGCGTGCTGGTGCAGGAGAACTGGGTCAACTACTCCGATGCGGTGTACGACCGGGTCGGCAACATCGAGATGTCGCGCATCCTCGGCGCCGACGTGCGGCTGGACGCGGCTGGCTTCGACATCGGCATCCGCCAGAGCTGGGAGCAGGCCATGGCCGACGTACGCGCGGCCGGCGGCAAGCCCTTCCCGATTCCGGCCGGTTGCTCCGAGCACCCGCGCGGCGGCCTGGGCTTCGTGGGCTTTGCCGAGGAAGTGCGCCAGCAGGAGGCCGAGTTGGGCTTCAAGTTCGACTACATCGTGGTCTGCTCGGTCACGGGCAGCACGCAAGCCGGCATGGTGGTGGGCTTCGCGGTCGACGGCCGCGCCGACCGGGTGATCGGCATCGACGCCTCGGCCAAGCCGCAGCAGACCTATGACCAGATCCTGCGCATCGCCAAAAACACGGCCGAGCTGGTCGAGCTGGGCCGCGACATCACCGAGCAAGACGTGGTGCTCGACCGCCGCTTCGGCGGGCCCGAGTACGGGCTGCCGAACGAAGGCACGCTGGAGGCGATCCGTTTGAGCGCGCGCTTCGAGGGCATGCTGACCGACCCGGTGTACGAGGGCAAGTCGATGCACGGGATGATCGAGAAGGTGCGGCTCGGGGAGTTTCCGGCGGGCTCGAAGGTGCTGTATGCGCACCTGGGCGGCGTGCCGGCGCTCAACGCCTACAGCTTCCTGTTCCGCAACGGCTGAACCCAACCGCGCAATGAAAAAGGCCGGCATGTGCCGGCCTTTGCTTGGCTGCGAGTGAACGAACTCAGCTTGCGCGGCAGATCTTGAGCATGTTGGTGCCGCCGGGCGCGCCCATCGGCTCGCCGCAGGTGATCGCGTACACGTCGCCGGTTTGCACGATGCCGCGCTTCTTCAGATGGGCTTCCGCCTGTTCGAGCGCGGTGTCGCGGTCGGTCTGCGAGTCCATCAGCAGCGGGCGCACGTTGCGGTACAGCGCCAGCTTGCGCTGCGTGGCCAGGCGCGAGGTCAGTGCGTACATGGGAATGTGCGCGCGGTGGCGGCTCATCCACAGGATGGTGGAGCCCGATTCGGTGAGCGCCACGATGGCCTTGGCGCCCAGGTGGTGCGCCGTGAACAGCGCGCCCATGGCGATCGACTGGTCGATGCGGCTGTAGGTCTTGCCGCTGAAATCGGCGTCGAGCGTCTGGTCTTCGGCGCCTTCGGCGGCTTCGCAGATGCGGCTCATTTCCTGCACGGTCTCGAGCGGGTAGCGGCCCGAGGCGGTTTCGGCCGAGAGCATCACGGCGTCGGTGCCGTCGAGCACGGCGTTGGCCACGTCGCTCACCTCGGCGCGCGTGGGCACGGGGTTGGTGATCATCGACTCCATCATCTGGGTCGCGGTGATGACCACCTTGTCCATGTCGCGCGCCATGCGGATCATCTTTTTCTGCAGCGCGGGCACGGCGGCGTTGCCGACTTCCACGGCCAGGTCGCCGCGGGCGACCATGATGCCGTCGCTGGCACGCAGGATTTCTTCGAGCTTCGGAATGGCTTCGGCGCGCTCGATCTTGGCGATCATGCCGGGCTTGTGGCCGTACTCGGCCGCCGCCACGTTGCACAGCTGGCGCGCCATTTCCATGTCGGTGGCGTTCTTGGGGAAGCTCACGGCCACGTAGTCGGCCTGGAAGCTCATCGCGGTCTTGATGTCTTCCATGTCCTTGGCCGTCAGCGCGGGCGCCGTGAGGCCGCCGCCCTGCTTGTTGATGCCCTTGTTGTTCGACAGCTCGCCGCCCAGCTTGACGGTGGTGTACACCGCGTCGCCCTTGACGCCGTCGACCGTGAGCACGATCAGGCCGTCGTTCAGCAGCAGCTTGTCGCCGGGCTTCACGTCGCGCGGCAGGTCCTTGTAGTCGAGGCCGACGGCATCGATGTCGCCCGGCTCGGTGCGCGAGGCGTCGAGCACGAACTTGGCGCCGGGTTCGAGCCAGATCTTGCCCTGCGCGAACTTGCCGACGCGGATCTTCGGGCCCTGCAGGTCGGCCATGATGGCCACCTCGCGGCCCACCTTGCGGGCCGCTTCGCGCACCATGGCGGCGCGGTTGATGTGGTCCTGCGCGGTGCCGTGGCTGAAGTTCAGCCGCACCACGCTGACCTTGGCCAGGATCATCTGCTCCAGCAGTTCGGGCGTGTTGGACGCCGGGCCGAGGGTGGCGACGATCTTGGTGGCGTGGCGGGGAATGCGGTCCGTGCTCATGAAGGGGGTCTCCGTTTTGTATTCGCTACTGTATACACTTTGTGTGTCGAACGGAAGTCAGTCGCCCCGAGGGATTTCCCCTCCGTCGCCGGACCGCCGCCGAAATCAGCCGGCCGCGCGCTTGGCCAGGATCTCGAAGGCCGGCAGGGTCTTGCCCTCCAGCACCTCGAGAAAGGCGCCGCCGCCGGTCGAGATGTAGCCGACCTGCTTTTCGATGCCGTACTTGGCGATGGCCGCCAGGGTGTCGCCACCGCCGGCGATCGAGAAGGCGCTGCTCTCGGCAATCGCCTGCGCGATGGCCTTGGTGCCGCCCGCGAAGGCGTCGAACTCGAACACACCGACCGGGCCGTTCCACACGATGGTGCCGGCTTCGCGCAGCTGCGCGGCCAGGATGGCCGATGTCTTGGGGCCGATGTCCAGGATCAGGTCGTCGTCGGCCACGTCGGTGGCGGCCTTGACGGTGGCGGGCGCGTCGGCCGCGAAGGTCTTGGCCGTGACCACGTCGACCGGGATCGGCACGTCGGCGCCGCGCGCGCGCATGGCGTCGATCACGGCCTTGGCCTGGTCGAGCAGGTCGGGCTCGGCCAGCGACTTGCCGATCGAAAGGCCCGCGGCCAGCATGAAGGTGTTGGCGATGCCGCCACCGACGATCAGCTGGTCGACGTTGGCCGACAGGCTCTTCAGGATGGTGAGCTTGGTGCTGACCTTCGAGCCCGCCACGATGGCGACCAGCGGGCGCTTGGGCTGGGCCAGCGCCTTGCTGATGGCGTCCATTTCGGCCGCCAGCAGCGGGCCGGCCGCGGCAATCTTGGCGAACTGGGCGATGCCGTAGGTGGTGGCTTCGGCGCGGTGGGCGGTGCCGAAGGCGTCGTTCACGTAGATGTCGGTGAGCGCGGCCAGCTTGCGGGCCAGCGCTTCGTCGTTCTTCTTCTCGCCCTTGTTGACGCGGCAGTTCTCGAGCAGCACGACCTGGCCGGGCTTCACGTCGACGCCGTCGACCCAGTTGGCCACCAGCGGAACTTCACGACCCAGCAGCTCGCCCAGGCGCTTGGCGACGGGGGCCAGCGAGTCTTCGGGCTTGAACTCGCCTTCGGTCGGACGGCCCAGATGCGAGGTGACCATCACGGCCGCGCCGGCATCGAGCGCCAACTGGATGCAGGGCACCGAGGCGCGGATGCGCGTGTCTTCGGTGATGTTGCCGGCGTCGTCTTGCGGCACGTTGAGGTCGGCACGGATGAAGACGCGCTGGCCGGCGGCCTTGCCTTGCGCACAGAGGTCGGTGAATCGAATGACGTTCATGGGTCTGAGGATGGTGAAAGACGGAAAGGCGGGACTGCGTGCATTGTAGTTTTCACCCTCCGGCGCCTCTGTGCGCCTGTTGCGCCGCTTCGATGTTTTTCAGGCTTTCGGCTGCGCGGTCGCAAACTGCGCGAGGATGCCGACGAAGCTCGCCGCCGCGGGCGACAACGAACGCCGCGCTGCGCTGTACACGCACACCTCGCGGTGGAAGTCGGGCGACTCGAGCCGCACCATCTGCAGCCCGTGCGCACGCACCAGCGACGCCGAATACGTCGGGCACACGGTCAGCCCCAGCCCCGAGGCCACCATGCCGAGCGCGGTGGTCATGTACGACACCTCCTGCGTGCCGGGCCGCAGCATGTACGCGCGCTCCTCGGGCCCCAGCTCGGGCAGCACGCGCTGGCGAAAGTCGCGCGTGGGCGCAATGAAGGTGTAGGGCGCCAGCTCGTGCCAGCGCACCTTGCGGCGCTTGGCAAAGGCGTGGCCGGGCGGGCAGATCAGCCAGTGGCGGTCGCGGAACAGCGTGCGGCGCTCGATGGCGGCGGCGTCCACCGTCACGTCCTGGCCCAC
Source organism: Variovorax sp. YR752 (assembly GCF_943372545.1). Lineage (NCBI taxonomy): Bacteria > Pseudomonadati > Pseudomonadota > Betaproteobacteria > Burkholderiales > Comamonadaceae > Variovorax > Variovorax sp. YR752. The sequence continues at coordinate 24,485 of NZ_CALRZC010000030.1, forward strand.
GGCCAGTTCGACGTCGCCGGCCGCCACGCCCAGCAGCAGGTGCTCGGGCAGCGTGTCGGCCAGGCGCACGTCGACATCGGGATAGGCCTCGCGGTAGGCGGCGATCACGCGCGGCATCAAGGTGCAGGCCATGAGCTGCGGTGCTGCAAGCCGCAACAGCCCTTTCTTCTTGTCACGCAGATCAGTCACGCCGGCTACCGCGCTCGTGAGGTCGCCGAGCAGGCGGTGCACCGACGGCAGGAACTCGCGCCCCGCCTCCGACAGCTGCACGCGCCGCGTGTTGCGGTCGAGCAGCTGCACGCCCATCTCGCGCTCGAGCTCGCGCACCAGCACGCTGAGCGCCGACTGCGTGAGGTGCAGCTGCCCGGCGGCGGCGGTGAAGCTGCCGGTTTCGGCCACGGCGGCGAAGGCGCGCAGCTGGCGCAGGGTGAGGTTCATATATATGGTTATTTCATCAATCGATGAATTAATTTCGATTGCATCATAAGACGCGGCATTGCCCAATCGCGGCCTCAACGGAGACACGCATGCCGACGACGACCGCCCCCACGTCCGCGCCGCCCATTCGCGGGCTGCACCATTTCGCCTGGCGCTGCCGCGACAGCGAGGAAACCCGCCACTTCTACGAAGACCTGCTGGGCCTGCCGCTGGCCCACGTCATCAAGAACGACCACGTGCCGAGCACGGGCGAGTACTGCCCCTACGTGCACATCTTTTTCCAGATGCGCGACGGCGCGTACATCGCCTTCTTCGACCTGGGCGACGACACCGCCGCGCTGCCCTCGCCCAACACGCCGTCGTGGGTGAACCACATCGCGCTGCGCGTCGACTCGGGGGACGACCTGCTCGCCGCCAAGGCGCGGCTCGAAGGCGCCGGCATCGAGGTGCTGGGCGTGACCGACCACCACATCATCGAGTCGATCTACTTCTTCGACCCCAACGGCATCCGCGTGGAACTCACCACGCCGACCGTGCCGCAGGCCGAGATGGACGCGCATGCGCGCCATGCCCACTCCGACCTTGACGCGTGGACCGCACGCAAGGCCGCGCTGCGTGCCGCCGCCGGAGGCGCCTCGCATGTCTGAGCTGCAACTCGCCGTCATCGACGTGAAGCCCGGCGCGGCCATGGACAGCCAGTCGGGCCTGCAGTTGCTGCGCCCGCGCATCTACGGCGCCTTCCGCGCGCCGCCGGGGCCGAAAAAGATCGCGGCCATCGTGATGCACCCGACCAGCAACTTCATGGGCCACTACCTGATCGGCCCGCTGGCCGAGCGCGGCATCTGCTGCATGGGCCTGAACTCGCGCTTCGTCGGCAACGACACGGTGCTGCTGATGGAGCGCGCCATCCAGGACCTGGGCGCCGGCGTGCAGTACCTGCGCGCGGCCGGCTACGAGAAGGTGTTCCTGGTCGGCAACTCGGGCGGCGCGGCGCTCGCGGCCTTCTACCAGGCGCAGGCCGAACAGCTCACGGCCACGCACCTGCCCGACGGGGACCCGACCCACCTGCACCAGAGCGACCTGCCCCCGATCGACGGCCTCGCGCTGTGCGCCGCGCACCTGGGCCGCACGCGGCTCATGCGCGACTGGATCGACCCTTCGGTCACCGACGAGCACGACCCGCTCTCGGTCGACCCCGAGCTCGACATGTACGACCCGCGCCACCGCGTGCCCTACGAGGCCGACTTTCTCGCGCGCTTCAGCGCAGCGCAAAAAGCGCGGCTGGACCGCATCGAACAGTGGTGCCTCGACCGCCTCGCATTGCTGCGCAGCACGCCGGGCGCGCCGCGCGACCAGACCTTCGTCGTCTACCGCACGCACGCCGACCCGCGCTGCATCGACCTGTCGCTCGATGCGAACGCGCGCCTGCCCGGCAGCGTCTGGGGCGATGCGCGCCAGGTGAACTACTCGGCCAACGCGATGGGCCGCACCACCTCGCTGACCGCGTTCCTCTCGCAGTGGTCGTCGCGCTCGCAGGCCGACGGGCCCACCAACCTCGCGCGCACCACGGTGCCGAAGCTGCTGCTGACCTACACCGGCGACCAGTCGACCTTCCCGAGCACGCGCGACGCCTGGATGGCCGCGGGCGGCGCGCGCATCCGCAACGTCGACATCGTCGGCGGCAACCATTACCTGGCGGGCCAGCCCGAGCTGATTCCGCAAGCGGCGGACGCCATCGCCGAATTCGCCCACGCGCTGTGAGCCCCGACACCATGGAAAGCTTTGCATTCGCGCCGGCCTACGAGCTGCCGGTCTGGCCCTTCACGCCGCCGCCCGAACTCGGCAGCGCACAGGTCGTGCGCCACCCGGTCGTGATCGTCGGCGCCGGCCCCTCGGGCCTCACGCTGGCCTGCGACCTCGCGCAACGCGGCGTGCGCGCCGTGCTGCTCGACGAGGACGACACCGTGGGCGTGCGCGGCGCCTCGTCGCGCGGCATCTGCTACGCGCAGAAGAGCCTGGAGATCTTCGAGCGCCTGGGCATCTACGCGCGCATCGCGGCCAAGGGCATCACCTGGTCGTTCGGTCGCACCTTCTCGGGCGACGAAGAGGTCTACAACTTCAACCTGCAAGCCACGAGCGTCTCGAAGCAGCCGCCTTTCGTGAACCTGCAGCAGTTCTACATCGAGTGGTTCCTGGTCGATCGCATTCTCGAACTCGGCGTGACCGACCTGCGCTGGAAGAGCCGCGTGACGCGTGTCGAGCCATTGGCCGACGGCGTGCGCATCGACATCGAGACGCCCGCCGGCAGCTACACGATCGAGGCCGACCACCTGATCGACGCCACGGGCGCGAACAGCCCGATCCGCACGCAGCTCGGTGTCGAGTCGCATGCCTCGCGCAGCACCGACCGCTGGTGCATCTCCGATGTGCGCTTCGAGAAGCCGCTGCCCACTGAGCGCTGGACCTGGGTCGACGCACCCTTCAACGAAGGCCGCGGCGTGTGGCAGCACCTGATGGCCGACGGCGTGTGGCGCATCGACTACCAGATGCCCGAAGACTGCGACCCGGCCGAAATCAGCCGCCCCGAGGTGGCCGGCGCGCGATTGCGCGAACAGCTCGGGCCCGACGTGGCTTTCGAGTTCGTGTGGATCGGCCCCTACGGCTACCGCGACCACTTGCTCGAGCGCTTCCGCCACGGCCGCGTGTGCTTCATCGGCGACGCCGCGCATGTGGTGAGCCCCTTCGGCGCGCGCGGCGGCAACACCGGCATCCAGGACGCGGCCAACCTCGGCTGGAAACTCGCGCTGGTTGCGCAAGGACAGGCCGGCGATGCGCTGCTCGACAGCTACGACGCCGAACGCCGCCCGGCCGCGCAGGAGAACCTGACGGTCACGAGTCGCTCGGCGCGTTTTCTTGCGCCACGTTCGCCGGCCGAGCACACGCTGCGCCGCGCCGTGGTGGCGCTGGCCAAGCGCCACACCTTCGCGCGTGCGCTGGTCAACACGGGCCGCATGTCGGTCGCCAACGACTATCCCGCCGCGCCGCAGTTGCCCGAAGGCGCGCGCACGGTGCAGAACCTGCCGCTGCAGTGGGCCGACGGACGAGAGACCACGCTGATGCAGCTGTTGGCCGAGGGCACGCAGTGCCTGGGCCTGTGGTTCGCACCGACGCGCGCGCAGGCGCAGGCGGCGTGCGACGCCACGGCCGGATTGCCGCTGCGCCTGCTGGCCGTGGGCGGTGACAGCGGCCTGCCGACCTTGCAGGCCGACGAGACGCTGGCGCGCCACCTCGGCATCGACCCCAACGTGGGCGGCTTCGTGCTCGTGCGCCCCGATGCCTACCGCGCTGCGCTCCTTGCGCAGGCCACCCCCGACACGATCACCGCTGCCGTGCGCACAGCGCTCGCACTCACCGCTTCGTCCTCATGATCACCGAGCCCCGCATCCCCGACCCCGACGGCTTCTACGCCGCCCTGCTGGCCGCGCACGAAGGCCGCACCGAGGCGCAGAGCGCCGACCTCAACGCCCGCCTCGTGCTGCTGCTGGCCAGCCAGTGCGCCGACCAGGCCGTGCTGCTCGCGTGCATCCGCGCGGCGGCCGAGGCCGACGAAGACATCCCCACGACCACGACAACACTTCCATGACCGCTCCCGTCTCTTTCGCTTCCGCCTCCGACACCCGGGAGCAGAAGCCCCGGCTGCAGGAACTCGCGCCGGGCGCCTACGGCTACATCAGCGACTTCGATCCCAACTGCGGCTTCGTCGTCGGCGAGGAGCACGTGGTGCTGATCGACACCCGCCCCACGCCGCGCATGGCGCGCGACTTTCTCGCGGCGATCCGCGGCGTCACCGACAAGCCGATCCGCACCATCGTGCTCACGCACTATCACGCGGTGCGCGTGATGGGCGCGAGCGCCTTCGACGAGGTGCAGGAGATCATCGCCAGCAACGGCACGCTCGACTGGATCCGCACGCGCGGCCAGGCCGACTTCGAATCGGAGGTGGGCCGCTTTCCGCGCCTGTTCGCGGGCGTGGAAGAGATTCCGGGCCTGACCTTCCCGACCACGGTCTTCGAACGCGAGATGACGCTGCCGCTCGGCGGCGGCCGCGAGCTGCAATTGATGGCGCTGGGCCGCGGCCACTCGGGCGGCGACACCGTCGCCTGGCTGCCCGACTGCGACGTGCTGTTCTCGGGCGACGTGGTCGAGAACCACTGCGGCGTGTACGCGGGCGACGCCTACATCGGTGACTGGGCCGGCACGCTCGACGCGGTGCGCGCGCTGCAACCGCGCGTGCTGGTGCCCGGGCGCGGCGCGGTGCTGCAGGGCGAAGCGACCTGCGCCGAGGCGATCGGGCTCACGAAGGATTTTCTCTCGACGCTGCTCGACAGCGTGCGCGCAGGCATCGCCGCGGGCGACACGCTCAAGGGCTGCTTCGCGCGCGCCGAGGCGGCCATGACGCCGCGCTTCGGCGGCTGGCCGGTGTTCCAGCACGTGCTGCCGTTCGACGTGTCACGCGCGTATGACGAACTGCGCGGCATCGAGCACCCGGTCGTGTGGACCGCCGAGCGCGACCAGGAACTCTGGCAGGTCCTGCGCGGGACCTGAGCCGACCTTCACTGATTTTTTCAACAAAGCAACGGAGACAAAACGATGAAACGCTTCCTTCCCCTGCTGGCCGCAGCCCTTGCGCTCGCCACCGCACCCTTCGCGTCGGCGCAGCCGGCGGCCTACCCCAGCCAGCCCGTGAAATGGATCGTGCCCTACGTGGCCGGCGGCGGCACCGACAACCTCGCGCGTTCGCTGGCCGAGGCCATGCAGCCGTCGCTCGGACAGCCGCTGATCATCGACAACCGCCCCGGCGCATCGACCAACATCGGCGTGTCCGTGATGATGCAGGCCAAGCCCGACGGCTACACGATCATGCAGGCCGAGAACGCGGCACTGCTGTTCAACGAGCACATGTTCGCCAAGCTGCCCTACAAGCCGGCGACCGACTTCACCTACATCGGCACCATCGGGCGCTTTCCCGTGGCGCTGGTCGTGCACCCGGACTTTCCCGCGAAGAACGTGGCGGAGTTCGTGCGCTACGTGAAGGCCAACCCCGAGAAGGTGAGCTACGCCTCGCCCGGCAACGGCTCGCCGCACCACATGGCGATGGAGCTGTTCAAGCAGAAGGCCGGCCTCACGATCACGCACGTGCCGTACAAGGGCGCCGCGCCCGCCATGACCGACGTGATGGGCGGCCAGGTGCCGACGATGATGCTCGACCTGGCCTCGGGCCTGCCGATCATCAAGTCGGGCAAGGTGCGCGTGCTGGCCATTGCGCTGCCGCAGCGCGCCAGCGCCCTGCCCGAGGTGCCGACCTTCGTCGAGGCCGGCTTCAGCGACGTCAACGCCTACGCCTTCCACGGCCTGATCGGCCCGGCCGGCATGCCGCCCGAGGCCGTGGCGCGCATCAACACCGAGCTGCACAAGGCGATGAAGGCACCGAAGGTGGTGAAGCTGTTCTCGGAGTTCGGCTTCGAGGCGCTGCCCGGCACGCCGCAGGACTTCTACAAGCTCTCGCGCGCGGAGAGCGAGCGCTGGGGCAACATCATCAAGACCGCGGGCGTGAAGCTCGATTGAAAGGCCCCCCGGCTTTTCACTCCGCTTCGCTGCGTGTAACTCCACCCCCCGAGGGGGAGGCGCGGCCCGCCTTGGGGCGGCCCGGCGGCGGCCGCCCGGCCTACCAGCCCAGGCCGAGGTGCAGGGGCAGGTAGACCGCCATGCCCGCCAGCATCGTGCCGAGCACGCCGCGCCGCCAGAAGTAGTAAGCACCGCCGACGACCGCCGCATAGAGGCGGGCGTCATGCAGCGTGGTGATCAGGTGGCCCTGCGTCATCACGATCTCGGGCGCGATCACGCCGGCCAGCGCGGCGGCCGGTGCGTAGTGCAGCGCGCGGTGCGCCCACTCGGGCAGGCCCCAGGGCCGGTCGAGGATGAAGAAGAAGCAGCGCGTGAGCACGGTGACGGCCGCGAGGCCCGCGATCACGGCGATGGACCACCAGTCGGTGCCGCCGCTCACTTGTCGTCCTCCGCGTCGGGGTCGAGCCCGAACTGCTTTTCGAGCCAGAAGCACAGCAGCACGGCCACGCCGATCGCGACCACGATGTTGAGCTTGAGCGGCAGCGCGTAGGCCGCGACCGCCGTGGCGCCCGCGATGAGCGCGGCCAGCACGCGCAGCCGGGTCGTCGCCATCGAGCAGACGATGGCCACCAGGCTCAGCACGCCGGCAAAGCCCAGGCCCCAGGTCTGCGGAATGAAGTTGGCCAGCGCGATGCCCAGCAGGCTCATGCCCATCCACGCGCACCAGGTCACGAAGTAGTTGCCGGTGAGGTAGGCCTCTTGCGACAGCTGCTCGACGGCCGTCGTCGGTGGGGCCGTGTACTGCTTCGTGAAAAGCGCGTAGCTCAGGTCGGCCGTCAGGTAGCCGTGCAGCAGGCGGCGCCAGCGCGGCATGTGCATGAGGTAGGGCCGCAGGTGCAGGCTGAACACCACGAAGCGCAGGTTGACGCAGAAGCCCGTCGCCAGGATCACCCAGGCCGGTGCGCCCGCGGCCAGCAGCGGAATGGCGGCCAGTTGCGAGCTGCCAGCGTAGACGAACAAGGTCATCGCCACGGCCTCGAGCACGCTCATGTCCGACTTGACCATGGCCACGCCGGTCATCAGGCCCCAGGCGCCGATGCCGAGCGCGGCCGAGGCCATGTCGCGCATGCCGGCGCGGAACTCGGGCTGGCGGCGCAGTGTGGGCGAGAGGAACATCAGCCGAAGACCTGGCCGGCCTTCAGGTCGAAGCCGCGCAGGAAATCGGCCGCGGGCAGGCGTTTGCCACCCGGACGTTGCAGTTCGGTGAGCACCACGGTTGCATCCGACGCCGCCACGGCGACGCCGGTTGCGTCGGCCGAGACGATGGTGCCGGGCGCAGCGCCTGCGGTGCCGGGCGCCACGTGCGCGGCCCAGAGCTTGACGGTCTCGCCGCCGAGCGGGCTGTTGGCGCCGGGGAACGGATCGAAGGCCAGGACACGGCGCACGATGGCGCCGGCCGGCTGCGTCCAGTCGATCAGCGCTTCGTGCTTCTCGACCTTGTGGGCGTAGGTGATGCCTTCGGTGGGCTGCGGCGTGCGAACCAGTTGCCCGATCTGCGCCAACGCCTCGACCACCATGCGGCCGCCGAGCGCGGCCAGCCGGTCGTGCAGGCGGGCGGTGTTGTCGTCGGGGGCAATGTCGACCGACTCGCGCAGCAGCATGTCGCCGGTGTCCAGGCCCGCGTCCATCTGCATGATCGTGATGCCGGTCTGCGTGTCGCCGGCCTCGATGGCGCGGTGGATCGGCGCGGCGCCGCGCCAGCGCGGCAGCAGGCTGGCGTGGATGTTGAGGCAGCCGTGCAGCGGCAAGTCGAGCACCCACTGCGGCAGGATCAGCCCGTAGGCCGCGACCACCATCACGTCGGGCTGCCACGCCAGCAGCGTGTCGCGCGCGGCGGTGGCCTCGTCGGGGTACTTGCCATCGAGCCGCAGGCTGCGCGGCTGCGCCACGGGCCAGCTGTTGGCAACGGCGCACTGCTTGACGGGCGAAGCCTGCAGCTTCATGCCGCGACCGGCAGGCCGGTCGGGCTGGCTCATCACGCCGACGATGTCATGGCCGGCGGCGGCAATGGCCTCCAGGGCGACGCGCGCGAACTCGGGCGTGCCCGCAAAAACGACTTTCAACGCGCTCAATCCCGGACCCGTTCGAATTCGAGGTCATCCCCCGTGTGATAGCGGCGAACCACGCCGGTGGGGTCGATGTAGATATAGAGCATGCGGCGCTCGTTGATGGCCTTGTAGCGCCAGGTCCAGACGGCGCCGTCGAAGGAGCTGACCCGGCTGACTTCATACGGCTTGCCGTAGAAGGCCAGCACGTCGTTCTGGCGCCAGCGGTCGACCTGGATGTCGTGGCCGAAGCGCACCTCGCTCAGCACCTGGGTCACCGAGACGACCTTGCCGGACGCGTCGAGGTCGATGTCGACCACTTCGAAGCCCGCCGGCATGCGCGAGTACTGCAGCCGTTCGCCACCGCCGTTGAGCGGGTAGCGGCCCGTGGGCGCACCGAGGCGCTGCAGGGTCTCGGCGGCGGAGGTGCCGGGCTGGATGCGCGTGGGTTCGCTGACGCAACCCGCCAGGAACAACAGTCCGGCGGCGGCCAGCGCGCTCGCAGCCCGGTGGCTCATACCCGTGCGTCTTTCAGGTCCTCGCGCTGCTGCTTGAGGAGCTTGCTCTTGATGCGGTTGCGCTTGAGCGGCGACAGGTATTCGACGAACACCTTGCCCAGCAGGTGGTCGAGCTCGTGCTGGATGCACACGGCCAGCAGGCCGTCGGCCTCGAGGGTGTGGCTGTTGCCGTCGGCGTCGAGCGCCTGGACCTTCACCGAGGTGGAGCGCATCACGCCGTCGTAGATGCCGGGCACCGAGAGGCAGCCCTCTTCGTTGAGCACCTTGTCGTCGCTGGCCCAGGTGATTTCGGGGTTGATGAGCACGATCGGCTCGTTGCGCTCTTCGGAGACGTCGATCACCACCACGCGCTCGTGCACGTCGATCTGGGTCGCGGCCAGGCCGATGCCGCTCGCGTCGTACATCGTTTCCAGCATGTCGGCCACCAGCGTCTTGATGCGCGCGTCCACGCCCTGCACCGGCTTGGCCACCGTGTGCAGGCGCTTGTCGGGGTAACTCAGAATGATTCGTTTGGCCATGAAATCGGGGGGAAGTTGTGGCTATTTTCGCCAATTCCGCGACGCGTCGCGGCGCAATGACGCGAAAACGTTGCCCTTGCAAGGGCTTCGGGCGCAGAATTCGTAGCAAATTGTGAGATTCGTATGCGCCACGATACTTCGTGCGCTCACCCATCCAGACATGACACAGCCCAGCTCCACCGAACACCAGCGCCCGACCCTCTTTGCCTTCTGGACGGCCGCCTTGGCGGTGGCCAGCAGTTGCGGCGCCACGGCGGCCTGGGCGCAGACGACCTACCCGGTCACGCCCCAGCAGCGCGCCACCGCCCAGCAGACCGCCCAAGCCGGCGTGCCGCTGAGCGAACTGTCGCCGAAGGCGCCCGACGAATACACCGTCAAGCCCGGCGACACGCTCTGGGCCATTTCGCGCCTGTACCTGCTGCGCCCCTGGCGCTGGCCGGAACTCTGGGGCATGAACATCAATGACATCCAGGACCCGCACCGCATCTACCCGGGCCAGGTGCTGTACCTGGACAAGAGCGGCGGCCGCGCCCGTCTGACCACCCGCCGCGGCGCGGCCGGCGGCGACGGCGGCACCATCAAGCTGTCGCCGCGCACCCGCTTCGACTCGCTCGCGGGCATGGCCCTGCCCACGCTCAACCCGAGCCTGATCGAGCCCTTCCTCAGCGAACCCATCGTGGTCGACGCCAACACGCTCGACGCCGCACCGCGCATCGTGGCCGGCAACGACAGCCGCGTGCTGCTGTCGCGCGGCGACCGCGCCTATGCGCGCGGCAATGCCGAGTCGCCGCTGGTTGAAAAGCCCGGCCCGGTGCAGCACTACCGCATCTTCCGCAGCGCCACGCCGCTGAAAGACCCCGGCACCGGCGAGATCCTCGGCTACGAGGCGCAGTACCTGGGCAAGGCGCAATTGCAACGCGGCGAATCGACCACCATCGAGACGACCGGCGACAAGGATGTCATCACGGTCGTGCCGGCCAGCATCGACATCATTGCGTCGCGCGAGGAAATGCGCGCCGGCGACCGCCTGCTGCCCGAGCCGCCGCGCCAGCTGCTGAGCTACGCACCGCGCGCACCGTCGACGCAGGTCGACGGACGGATCATCTCGGTCTATGGCAACGCGGTGCAGTACGCGGCGCAGAACCAGGTCGTGGCCATCAACAAGGGCACGCGCGACGGCGTCGACAACGGCCACGTGCTGGCCATTCTGAAGAACGGCGAGACCATCCTCGACCGCACCGGCGCACGCAAGGAAACGATCAAGCTGCCGAACGAACGCATCGGCCTGCTGATGGTGTTTCGCACCTTCGAGAAAGTCTCTTACGCATTGGTGCTCGAAATCAACGACACTCCCCGCGCCGGCGACTTCCTCGTCAATCCTTGACACGCGCCTGAGGCTTTTTTCTCGCACACTCGTTTGGAACGCGCAGAACTCGCAGGCTGGCTGCGACTTTCACTGACACCTGGCGTCGGCGACGGCGCCGCACGCCGTCTGCTCGCGGCCTTCGGGCTGCCTGAAGCGATCTTCGCGCAGCCCGAAGCGGCGCTGTGCGAAGTCGTCAGCAACGCCCAGGCCGCCGCGCTGAAGCAGCTGCCCTCCGGCCTGCAGGCGCAGGTCGACATGACCTGGCAATGGCTGCACCCCGCGGACGGCACCACCGGCGGCGCCGTCACGCGCCGCGTCGTGACGCTCGGCGATGCCGCCTATCCGAGTTCGCTGCTCGAGATGGTCGACCCACCGCTGATGCTCTACGTGCTCGGTGCCCCCGCCTTCGACCTCACGCAGCTCGGCCGCAGCCTCGCCGTGGTCGGCAGCCGCAACCCGACGCCGCAGGGCGCGAGCCACGCGCGCGCCTTCGCGCGGGCGCTGGGCGAAGCCGGCCTGCCCGTGATCTCGGGCCTGGCGCTCGGCATCGACGGCGCGGCGCACCTGGGCGCGCTCGACGCGGCCGGCGACGCACCGGTGCTCGCCACCGTGGCCGTGGTCGGCACCGGCCTGGACCGCGTCTACCCCGCGCGGCACCGCGACCTCGCGCACCGCATCACGCTGCAGGGGCTCATCGTGAGCGAGCTGCCGCTGGGCACGCCGCCGCTCACGCAGAACTTTCCCAAGCGCAACCGCCTCATCGCGGGCCTGGCGCGCGGCACGCTGGTGGTCGAGGCGGCACTGGCGTCGGGCTCGCTGATCACCGCGCGGCTCACGTCGGAGCAGGGCAAGGAAGTGTTTGCGATCCCGGGCTCGATCCACTCGCCGCAATCGCGCGGCTGCCATGCGCTGATCCGCCAAGGCGCGAAGCTGGTCGAGTCGGTGAACGACATCCTCGAAGAGTTGCCGCCGCTCGCGCCGGCCGCTCGCCCGGTTGCCAACGACACGCCTTCATCGGCCCCGGAGCATCCGCTGCTCGACGCCCTCGGCTTCGATCCCGTGAGCCTCGATGCGTTGAGCGCGCGCACCGGCTGGAGCGCGGCCATGCTGCAGGCGAAGATGCTCGAGCTTGAACTCGACGGGCATGTGGCGCGTTTGCCCGGCGGCCTGTTCCAAAGAGCCGCCGTCGGCTGACGCGCGAAGTGCACGAAAGCCTGGGGACGCACGACAGATTCCTGGGCTATATTGGCCCCATGTTCGAAGTGCTCGTGTTTGTGTATGAAAACTACTGGCGCGGCGATGCCTGCCCCGAACCCGAACAGCTGGGCCGCAAGCTCAGTGCGCACGGTTTCGAGGCGGAAGAAATTCGCGACGCCCTGCAGTGGCTCGACGGCCTGAGCCTTGCCACGCAAGGCCTGCAGTTCGAACCCCACCACGCCCCTGAAAGCGACGGCGACAACGCCATCACCGCCGCCCGCGTCACGCTGCGCGGCGCGCCCGAAGCGGCACTGCCCCAATCCAGCCAGTCGATGCGCGTGTACTCGCCGTCGGAACAGGAACACCTCGGCGCCGAATGCCTCGGCTTCATCCGTTTTCTCGAACTGTCGAACGTGCTGCCCTGCGGCCTGCGCGAGATCGTCGTCGAGCGCGCAATGGCCGCACCGGGCGACCCGGTGGCGCTGGACGAACTCAAGATCATCGTGCTGATGGTGCACTGGAGCACCGGCATCGAGCCCGATGCGTTGGTGCTCGACGAACTCTGCGAGAGCCGCGAAGGTCGCACAGCGCACTGAGCGCGCGCTAAGCCCCTACTGGGGCAACACCAACGGCCAGGCAGCGCCAGTTCCGTGGTGTTTCGCGAACAGAGAAAACAGCCGAGTTGGCTGACTAATTCAGAAGTCGCTCAGGATTCGCATCGAGCTTCGCCAGCGCCTCGCGCGTGGCGCGCACGGTGAGCGTTTCTTCCTCGGCCGGCACCAGCAAACCGGCCTGCAGGTACATCGCCAGCCGCCCCGCCTGGATGAGGAAGCTGCGGCCGTCGGCCGAGGCGAACAGGTGCAGCTGCTTGCGGTCGCTGCGCCACACGAACTGGACCTGGGTCACGCGGTCGTTGTGGTCCAGCATGAACCAGTTGCCCACCTGCAGCTCGTGGGTCCACGCGAGCATGTCTTCCGCGACCTTGACGCCGGCGGTGTCGGGAATGACCTCGATGGCGGTCGCGTCCACGCCGAGCAGCAGCTCGATGCTCTGCGCGTCGAGCGGCAGGCTGGAGGCGCTGCCGTCGTCGGTCACGAAGTCTTCGAGGTGCGCCAGCCGCTCGGCCATGGCTTCGATCTTGGCCTGGGGAATGGCCTCGGTCTTCGACATGAAGGCGTCGGTCAGCGTGGCGCCGATGGTCTTGATGTGGCTTTCCTGCGGCTCGCCGACGATGCCCAGCAGGTCCATGCCCTGGCGCAGGCGCTGCAGCAGCTGCGGCAGGTCTTGAATGACGCGGGCCCGGTCGGCGCGGTTGGGCTTGGCGCTCGCGGCCCAGACCAGTTCGGAGGCCACGCGCTTGAGCATCACGGTGTGCTCACCCTGCGCGCCATAGCGCAGCGCGGCGATGGCCAGCACCTCGGCCCAGACCTTGAACAGGAACTCGCGGATCTCGTCGCGCACCGGCATGTCGTTGAGCATCTTGCGCAACTCGATGGTGTACTGGATCGCCATCGTCTCCTTCTGCTCGACCTGCTGCGCCACGCTCATGACGCGCTGCGTGGCGTCGCTCTGCGTGAGGTAGCGGCCGAGAAAAGCAACGAACTCGTCGAACACCAGCTTGAACACGCGCTGGCCGGTTTCGGGGTATTGCTCGATCACCTGCACCACGCGCTTGATCTCGTTCTCGAGCGCGCTGCCGGTGATGGCGGCGGCGTCGAAGCCCATCACACAGGACCCCATGCGGTCGATCAGCATGCGGGCAGGGTGCTGCAGGGTGCCGAAGAATTCGGGCTCGGCGATGGCCACGCGCAGCACGGGCATCTGCAGCCGCGCGAACCACACGCGGGCGGAGAACGGAATGCGCTCTTCCGCGAGGATGGCCTGGAACATCAGCGCCACGATCTCGACCGTGGCCTTGTCGGCCGTGGTGGGCGCGCGCTTCTTGAGTTCGGCAGTGCGGCGACGCAGATCGACCGCGGTCTGCTGGATCAGCGTGGCCTGCTCGCCGCCGCCGTCCATGTACTGCGTGGCCGCCATGCGGTAGGCGACCTCGGCATCGGCGATGGCACCGGCAAAAGTGCGTGAAAACACGCGGGGTGCGGCCACGCCGCCGCCGGTGCCGGTCACCCCGCCCGGTTGCGAGGCACCGGCCTCACCACCGATGCGCGCGGCAACGAAACGCTTGAGGCTCAGCAGCGCGGTCTGCGCGCGCTGCCGTGCGAAGGCCAGCGGCGAGCTGGCCATCATCGAGCTGGAGGCCGGCCCTGACGCCGGCACCGACGCCGCATCCGACGCCTGGAAAGCGAAGCCTGGACGCTGTGGCTGCTGCGGCTGCGATGACTGCGGGCCGCGCGACACCGCCGCACCTGCCGGCGAAGCCTGCCCCATCGGCATGCTCGACGACGTCGGCATGCCCATGGACGAAGAACCGCCCGCATCGCCCGTGCGGCGCACGAAGCTCTTGAGGTCGATTTCCTGCATCACGCCCTGCGCGATCAGGAAGGCGTTGGCGCTTTCATAGGCCTTCACGACCACGTCGGCCAGCGCCTGCTGCACCGTGCCCTGCACGCGGCCCCAGGCCTCGCGGCTCAGGCCGGCGGCCAGCCACTGTTCCACCAGCAGCTTGGCCAGCGTCTCGGGTTTCAGCACGTCGCGGGCGTCGAGCTCGTGCGTGCCTTCGAGGTGCTGGATGCGCAGGCGCAGGTCGCTGAGTTCGAAGCTGGCCTTGTCGTGGATGGTCTGTGCGAGGCGCGAGGCGAGGATGTTGCTCTCGACCACCTCGTCGCCGATGAGTTCCAGCCGCAGTGCCGCGGGGGCCGAGGAGGTGGCGCCCGCCGGGCCCGTGCCCAGAGCCTTGCGCCAGCCGACTTGCGTGAGCGACACCCACTGCGAGGCGTGGCCCTGGAACGCCACGAGGTCGTCGCGGCTTTCCTGCATGGTGCGCGCGCTGCCGACATCGGAAGCCACCGCGCTCAGGCGGTCGCGGATGGCCTGGGCCATCGGAGCAATCGCACCTTCCGTGGCCGCCACGAAACGCTCACGCGCCTCGCGTGCGAGCTGCAGGGAGGAGGCGGACCGCGCAGTGCTCATTGAAGAATCGGAAAGGCCGGAGGATACGGTTCGTGGACGACAGCCCCGAGCTTGCATCGGGATGCGTCACCGCACAAGTGCGGGTGACGCGAAGCTGGCGCCGAAGTATCCCTCAGACCACCGCGCCGGCGTTCGGGTCGTCGCCGCCCGGATCGCCGTCGCGCTTGACCGGCGGGCCCTTGATCAGGTCTTCACGCTTCACGCCCAGCCACATCGCGATCGCGGCAGCCACGAAGCACGACGAGTAGATGCCGAAGCAGATGCCGATGGTCAGTGCCAGCGCAAAGTAGTGCAGCGTCGGGCCGCCGAAGAAGAACATCGACAGCACCACGAGCTGCGTGGAGCCGTGGGTGATGATCGTGCGGCTGATGGTCGAGGTGATCGCGTTGTCGATGACTTCGGTGGTCGTCATCTTGCGGTAACGCCGGAAGTTCTCGCGCACGCGGTCGAAGATCACGACCGACTCGTTCACCGAGTAACCCAGCACCGCCAGCACCGCCGCCAGCACCGCCAGCGAGAACTCCCACTGGAAGAAGGCGAAGAAGCCCAGGATGATCACCACGTCGTGCAGGTTGGCCAGCACGGTGGACAGTGCGAACTTCCATTCGAAGCGGAACGCCAGGTAGATCATGATGCCGATCACCACCATGGCCAGCGCCTTGATGCCGTTGGAGGTCAGCTCGTCGCCGACCTGCGGCCCGACGACCTCGATGCCGCGCTGCGTGGCCGACGGGTCGACCGACTTCAGCGCCTGCATGACCTGCGCGCTCTGCTGGTCGGAGTTCATGCCCTTCTGGGTGGGCAGGCGAATCTGCACGTCGCGCGAGGTGCCGTAGTTCTGCACCTGCACTTCGGGATAGCCGAGCTTGGTGACGGCCTCGCGCACCTTGCCGATGTCGGCCGATTGCTCGTAGGCCACTTCCATCACCGTGCCGCCGGTGAACTCCACCGACAGGTGCAGCCCGCGATGGAACAGGAAGAACAGCGCCAGCGCAAAGGTTGCGAAGGAAATGATGTTCAGCACCAGGGCATGGCGCATGAACGGGATGGTCTTGTGGATGCGGAAGAATTCCATGGCGATGGTCCTCGGCCGTTACTTGGTTTCGACCACGGCTGCGCCGTCGGTCTTTGGCCGCCAGACGGTGCCGATCGACACAGACTTGAGCTTCTTCTTCTGGCCGTACCAGAAGTTCACGAGGCCGCGCGAGAAGAACACGGCCGAGAACATCGAGGTGACGATGCCGATGCAGTGCACCACCGCGAAGCCGCGCACCGGGCCCGAGCCGAAAGCCAGCAGCGCGATACCCGCGATGAGCGTGGTCACGTTCGAATCGAGAATCGTGCCCCAGGCGCGTTCGTAGCCCGCGTGGATGGCGGCCTGCGGCGAGGCGCCGTTGCGCAACTCTTCGCGCACGCGCTCGTTGATGAGCACGTTGGAGTCGATGGCCACGCCGATGGCGAGCGCCATGGCCGCGATGCCGGGCAGCGTGAGCGTGGCCTGCAGCATCGAAAGGATGGCGACCAGCAGCATCAGGTTGACGGCCAGCGCGATCGACGAGAACAAGCCGAACAGCGCGTAGTACAGGCACATGAAGACCATGATGGCCAGGAAGCCGTACATCACGCTCTTGAAGCCTTTTTCGATGTTGTCGGCGCCGAGCGTCGGGCCGATGGTGCGCTCCTGGATGATCTCCATGGGCGCAGCCAGCGAGCCGGCGCGCAGCAGCAGGGCGAGGTCGCTGGCTTCGGCCACCGTCATCGAGCCCGAGACCTGGAAGCGGTTGCCCAGCTCGCCGTTGATCGAGGGAGCCGTGAGCACTTCGCCCTTGCCCTTCTCGAAGATCAGCATGGCCATGCGCTTCTTGTAGTTCTCGCGGCTGACGTCGCGCATGATGCGACCGCCCTTGGCGTCCATGGTCAGGTCGACCTTGGGCTGGTTGTTCTGCTGGTCGAAGCCGGGCTGGGCGTCGGTGAGGTTCTCGCCGGTGACGAGCACCTGCTTCTTCACGATCACCGGGCGGCCGCTGCGGTCGAGGAATTTCTCGGAGCCGAAGGGCACGGGCGCGCCGCTCAGTTCGGCCGCGCGGCCTTCGGCGCTTTCGTCCACCATGCGCATTTCGAGCGTGGCGGTGCGGCCCAGGATTTCCTTGGCCTTGGCCGTGTCCTGCACGCCCGGGAGCTGCACGACGATGCGGTCCAGGCCCTGCTGCTGGATCACCGGCTCGGCCACGCCGAGTTCGTTGATCCGGTTGTGCAGGGTCGTGATGTTCTGCTTGAGCGCGGCGTCCTGCAGGCGGCGGGCCGCCTCGGGCTTGATGGTGGCGGTCAGGCGCCAGTTGGTGCCGTCTTGCGTGTCGGTGGTGCTGAGGTCGGGGAACTGGTCCACGATCAGGCGCTTGGCGGTCTCGAGCGAGGCCGCGTCGCGGAAGGTCACCTCGACGGTCTGGCCGTTGCGGCTGACCTGGGTGCCGCGGATGCTCTTGTCGCGGAAGGTGGTGCGCAGGTCGCTCGCGAACGATTCGGCCTTCTTGTCGATGGCGCCCTTCATGTCGACCTGCA
Source organism: Variovorax sp. YR752 (assembly GCF_943372545.1). Lineage (NCBI taxonomy): Bacteria > Pseudomonadati > Pseudomonadota > Betaproteobacteria > Burkholderiales > Comamonadaceae > Variovorax > Variovorax sp. YR752. Next base: position 41,901 of record NZ_CALRZC010000030.1, read on the forward strand.
GCAGGAAGTCGACGCCGCCGCGCAGGTCCAGGCCCAGGTACATCGGGTACGCATGCAGCGACGTGAGCCACTTGGGCGAACGCGACAGCAGGTTCAGCGCCACCGTGTAGGGCGGGTCGCTGGCGTCGGGCACCAGGGCGCGCTGCACGACGTCGCGCGCCTTGAGCTGGTCGTCGGTGGTGGTGAAGCGGGCGCGCAGCGAGCCGGCGTCCAGCGTCACCAGGTCGGGCGTCAGGCCGGCCGCCTTCAGCGCCTCCTCGACCCGGGTCTGGGTGGCGGCATCGACCTTGACGCTCGTCTTGGCCGCGGACACCTGCACCGCGGGTGCTTCGCCGAAGAAATTGGGCAGGGCGTAAATGAGCCCCACGAGTAGCACGATCACGATGATCGCGTACTTCCAGACCGGGTAACGGTTCATGAGAAGGCGCTTTTCACAAGCGTTTCAGAAAGGGAACACGGCGTGACTTGGGGCCCTGCGCCGCGAAGCGCAAGGTTCAGCTCACGCTTTTATTGCTTGACGGCGCCCTTGGGCAGCACCTGGACCACCGCGCTGCGCTGGATCTTGATCTCGATGCCGTTGGCGATCTCGAGACCGAGGTACTGGTCGCTGATGGACGTGATCTTGCCGAGCACGCCGCCGGCCGTGGCGACTTCGTCACCCTTGGCCAGGGCTTCGATCATGGCGCGGGCTTCTTTCTGGCGCTTCATTTGCGGGCGGATCATGACGAAATACAGCACCACGAACATCAGCACCAGCGGCAGCATGCTGCCCAGCGAAGACAACATGTCGCCACCACCGGCGGCTGCGGGCGCGGTTTGTGCGAAAGCAGAGGAAATGAACAAGAGAGTCTCCAGCAGAGGGAAGAGAGAAGAAAAAGACTTCAGATGCGCAGGCCGGGCCCGCGGTTCCGCGCCCACGAAGGATGCGGGCCGCAAGTCAGAGGCTCGGCGGGGGAGGCCGCGCGCAGTCGGGCATTGTATTCGTCGCAGATGGCCGTTTCGCGCCCTTATCCGGCGCGGTGGGGAGGGCTTTTCGCTATTGTTTAAATAGCAAAGAGCGCCGCAAGGGCGCTCTTTGTCAGGGGAAACGGGCCTGTGGAATCAGGCCGCTGCGCGCTGCGCCTCGGGGTGGCGCCACTTGCCCAGCAGCTCGTTCCAGCGGGTGCGGGCCGCCGCCAGGTTGCGCTCCTTCACATGGCCGTAGCCGCGAATCTGCTCGGGCAGCGCCGCGATCTCCAGCGCCAGCGCGTGGTTGTCGGCGCGCAGGCCCTTGAGCACTTCCTCGATGCTGGCGCGGTACTCGCCGATGAGGGCGCGCTCGGTCTTGCGCTCTTCGGTGCGGCCGAAGACGTCGAGCGCCGTACCGCGCAGGCCCTTGAGCTTCGCCAGGAAGCGGAAGCCCGTGAGCATCCAGGGGCCGAACTTCTGTTTTTGCAGCTGGCCCTTGGTGTTCTTCTTGGCCAGCAGCGGCGGTGCCAGGTGGTAGTTGAGCTTGTAGTCGCCTTCGAACATGCCCTCGACGCGGTCCAGGAAGGTGCGGTCGGTGTGCAGGCGGGCGACTTCGTACTCGTCCTTGTAGGCCATGAGCTTGAACAGGTAGCGCGCCACCGTTTCGCTCAGGGCCGTGCTCTTGCTGCCGACGGCCGCCTCGACCTGCTGCACACGGCCGACGAAGGCCTTGTATTCCTCGGCGTAGGCGGCGTTCTGGTAGCCGGTCAGGAACTCGGCGCGGCGTGCCACCAGGGCCTCGACCGTTTCGCGCTTCTTGAACTCGATGACCTGGCCCGGGCGCACGCGCTTTTGCAGCTCGTCCGGGCGCACGGCGGCCTGGCGGCCCCATTCGAAGGCGGTCTTGTTGTTCTCGATGGCCACGGCGTTCAGCTCGATGGCGCGCATCAGCGACTCGTGCGCCAGCGGCACCCAGCCCTTTTGCCAGGCGTAGCCCAGGATCATCGGGTTGACGTAGATGGTGTCGCCCATCAGCGCGGTGGCGGCGGCATCGGCGTCGAAGGCGCCCAGGCCGTCGATGCCCACGGCGCGCGCAATTTCAGCGGCGCAGGCGTCTTCGGGGTTCTGCCAGTTGGCGTTGCGCACGAAGGCGGCGGTGGGCGCGCTGTGGCTGTTGAGCGCCACGTGCGTGCGCCCTTCGCGCATGCGCGCCATGGTCTCGGCGTTGATCGTGACGAGTGGGTCGCAGGCGAGGATCAGGTCGGCGGCCGCGGTGCCCACGCGGGTGGTGCGGATGTCGTCCTGCGTGTCGCCGATGAGCACGTGGCTCCAGGTGGCGCCGCCCTTTTGCGCCAGGCCCGCCGCGTCCTGCGTGACGATGCCCTTGGCCTCGATGTGCGCGGCCATGCCGAGCAGCTGGCCGATGGTGATCACGCCGGTGCCGCCGACGCCGGCCACCACCACGCCCCAGACCTTGCCGCCGACCAGCGACGGAATGACGGGCTCGGTCAGCAGGCCGAACTCGGCCGGCGTGGCCGCCTTGTTTTTGCCCTTCTTCTTGAGCTGCCCGCCCTCGACGGTCACGAAGCTCGGGCAGAAGCCCTTCAGGCAGCTCATGTCCTTGTTGCAACTGCTCTGGTTGATGGTGCGCTTGCGGCCGAATTCGGTTTCCAGCGGCTCCACGGAGAGGCAGTTGCTCTGCACACTGCAGTCGCCGCAGCCTTCGCAGACCAGCTCGTTGATGACCACGCGCTTGGCCGGATCGACGGCCGTGCCCCGCTTGCGGCGGCGGCGCTTCTCGGTGGCACAGGTCTGGTCATAGATGATGGCCGTGGTGCCGGCCATGGCGCGGAACTCGCGCTGGATGTCGTCCAGCAGATCGCGGTGTTTCACCTGCACGTGGTCGCCCGGAATGGTCACGCCCTCGTACTTTTCGGGCTCGTCGGTGACGATGACGACCTTCTTCGCGCCCTCTGCATGCAGGCTCTCGGCAATCTGCAGCACCGAGTGGCCCTCGGGGCGCTCGCCGACCTGCTGGCCGCCGGTCATGGCGACCGCGTCGTTGTAGAGGATCTTGTAGGTGATGTTCACGCCCGCCGCGATGCTCTGGCGAATGGCGAGCAGGCCGCTGTGGAAGTACGTGCCGTCGCCCAGGTTGGCAAAGATGTGCTGGTCGGTCGTGAAGGGCTGCTGGCCGACCCATGGCACGCCCTCGCCGCCCATCTGCGTGAAGCCGATGGTGGAGCGGTCCATCCAGGTCGCCATGAAGTGGCAGCCGATGCCGCCCATCGCGCGCGAGCCTTCGGGCACGACGGTGCTGGTGTTGTGCGGGCAGCCCGAGCAGAACCAGGGCTGGCGCGTGGCGTCGGCCACGCTGGTGGACGCCTGCTGCACCACCATCGCGCGTTCCTTGGCCTCGAGGATGGCCAGTTGCGCATCGATGCGGGCGGCCATGTCGGCGCCGGCGGCGGCCAGCAGGCCGGTCTTCTTCAGACGCGCGGCAATGGCCTTGGCGATGAGCGCCGGGTTCAGGTCGGCGTTGGCGCGCAGCAGCGTGTGCGAGGTCGGGTTGGGCATCGACCATTCGCCACCGGAGTAGCCGTCGTCCGTGGAGCTGGCGCCTTCGTCGAACTTGCCGACCACGTTGGGGCGCACGTCGGAGCGCCAGTTGTAGAGCTCTTCCTTGAGCTGGTATTCGATGACCTGGCGCTTCTCCTCGACCACCAGAATCTCTTGCAGGCCGGTGGCGAAGTCACGCGTGAGCTGCGCCTCGAGCGGCCACACCACGCCCACCTTGTGCAGGCGGATGCCCAGCTGGCGGCAGGCCGCGTCGTCCAGGCCCAGGTCGATGAGCGCCTGGCGCGTGTCGTTGAAGGCCTTGCCGCTGGCCATGATGCCGAAGCGGTCGTTCGGGCCTTCGATCACGTTGTGGTTCAGGCGGTTGGCGCGGATGTAGGCCAGCGCGGCGTACCACTTGTAGTGCATGAGTCGGGCTTCCTGCTCCAGCGCATGGTCGGGCCAGCGGATGTGCAGGCCGCCGGGCGGCATCTCGAAGTCGGTGGGAATGACGATGTCGACGCGCTCGGGGTCGATCATGGCCGTGGCGCTCGACTCGACGATCTCCTGGATCGTCTTCATGCCCGACCACACGCCCGAGAAGCGGCTCAGCGCAAAGGCGTGAATGCCGAGGTCGAGGATTTCCTGCACGTTGGCCGGGAAGAACACCGGCGTTCCGCAGGCCTTGAAGATGTGGTCGCTCTGGTGCGCGGCCGTGCTGCTCTTGGAGATGTGGTCGTCGCCGGCCACCGCGATCACGCCGCCGAATTCGGTGGTGCCCGCCATGTTGGCGTGCTTGAAGACGTCGGAGCAGCGGTCCACGCCCGGGCCCTTGCCGTACCAGATGCCGAAGACGCCGTCGAACTTGTTGGTGCCTTGCGGCGAGAAGCCCAGCTGCTGCGTGCCCCACAGCGCCGTGGCCGCGAGCTCTTCGTTCACGCCGGGCTGGAAGACGATGTTCTGTTCCTTGAGGAACTTGCTGGCCTTCCACAGCGCCTGGTCGTAGCCGCCGAGCGGGGAGCCGCGGTAGCCGCTGATGAAGCCGGCGGTGTTCTTGCCGACCTGCTTGTCGCGCAGGCGCTGCAGCATCGGCAGCTTGACCAGGGCCTGCACGCCGCTCATGAAGGCGCGGCCGTAGTCGAGACTGTATTTATCGTCGAGCGTGACGGTTTCCAGCGCTTTGCGAATGTGCTCGGGCAGCGGGGCGTTCATGCTGCACCTCCTTCGCAAACAGGCTCGACGCCAAATCCAGTACGGCCGACTGCGTCGCCCGCGTCATATTTGTGCCTACGGCGCAACCCGCGTTGCGGGTTGTCGTCGAGCGTGACGGTTTCTAGCGCGCGGCGAATGTGCTCGGGCAGCGGGGCGTTCATGTGTTCTGTCTCCGTATTGGCAGGGCTTTGTGGGCCTGGCTGATGGGGTGTGGGTCTGTGCCCGGTAGGGCGCGAGCCCATGGTCACGCAAAGTGTATGCCGGGGTCCGCGACAGGTGTTTGCGTTTTTCGTCCCCAAAAAGCGGCTTTCAGAAAGAATCTTGCTTAACATCCATGCCCATGGAAAGCATTGACAAGTTCGACCTCGCTATCCTGCAAGAACTGCAGACCGATGGCCGCCTCACGAACGCCGAGCTTGCGCAGCGCGTGGGCCTGTCGGCAGCGCCCTGCTGGCGCCGCGTGCGCGCGCTGGAAGACGCCGGCTTCATCAAGGGCTACCGCGCCGAGATCGACCGCCACAAGATCGGGCTGGGCGTGCTCGCTTTCGTGCGCGTGGACACCGAGCGCGTCACCCACGAAGCCACGCGCAAACTCGAAGACGCGATCCGCAAGATGCCCGAGGTCGTGGCCTGCCACTACATCAGCGGCACCGGCACCTTCGAGTTGCAGGTGGTGGCGCAGGACCTGAACGGTTTCTCGGCCTTCGCGCGGCAGAACCTCATGAACTTGCCGAACGTGAAAGACCTGCACACCAGCTTCTCGCTGGGCGAGGTGAAGGCGAACAGCGCGCTGCCGCTGGGGCACCTGGCGAAGTAGCCGCCCTCCAAAGAAAAAGGCCGCCTCCCGCGAGGGAGCCGGCCTTGTCATCCGCCCGAGGGCGGTGCACCTCTATTAGTTAGAAGGTGATTTCCTTCTCGACGTCCTGCAGCTTGCGGCGGGCCAGCGCCAGGTTCGACTTCGCCTTGTCGAGCACGAAGTAGATGAACACGCCTTCCTTCTGCGCCATCGGGCGCAGCAGGTGGTACTGCTTGCCCAGCGTGATCAGGATGTCTTCGATGGTGTCGCTCAGGCCCAGCGCGCGCATCGTCTTGAGCTTGGCACGCATCACTTCGGTGTTGCCAGCGGCAGCCACTTCGAGGTCCACGCCGGAGCCGGCGGCGCCGAGCATCATGCCGCTGGCGGAATCGACCACGGCAGCGCACAGGGCGCCGTCGGCGGTCAGAAGGTTGTCGAGGCTGGTCTGGATCGAGGCCATGTCAGTGAGTCCTGGTATTGAAATTCATGCGAATGAAAGAAGAGGGTGGAGACGTCGCATGCCAATTCGTCCCCGCCCGTGAATTCGTAGCGAAGGCCTAAGGCTGCGGCGCCTCGAGCGCCCGCACGCAGGCCGCCGTGCGGTACATCGCCTGCGCGAGCACCGCGTCAGCGTCGGCGATGACGTTCACGATCAGCGCGGTCTCGCCGTTGTGCACCGGGCTGACCAGCGCAAAGCCGTTGTCGGTCGCGACCGTGATGCAGGTGCAGCGGCCCAGGCCGGCCTCCTGCGACACCACGGCGCCGATGGCGGCGATCGAGCTGGCCATGGCGGCGATGCGCGCGGGCTCGACGTCGCGTCGGGCGACGCTGGCGATCTCGAAGCCGTCGGGCGTGGCCACCACCACCGAGGCGACGCCGCTCACCTCGTCGAGCACGCGGCGGGCTTCGACCGCGGCGCGCAGCTTCAGGGCGTGGGGAATCTTCATGGCGCGGTCTCCTCGTCGAGCACTTCGATCTGCATCAGCAGCGTTTCGATCAGCGCGACGACGTCGTCCTTGCGGCGCGGATCGACCGCCAGCAGCGGCAGCACCAACCCGCGCGCCGCCAGGGCCTGCGCGTAGTCGTCGAGCGTGGGTGTGGGGTGCGACGGCAGGCGGCTCACGCCCACGGCGCAGGGCATGCGCTCGAGCGCGCCGGCAAAGCCGTCCAGGTACTGGGCCAGGTCGGCCATCGGGTCGGGGCGGCTGTTGTCGAGCAGGATCGCCAGGCCCAGCGCATCGCGCACCAGGATCTTCCACATGAAGTCGAAGCGGCTCTGGCCCGGCGTGCCGTACAGGCGCAGGCGGTCGCCGTTGTCCAGCGTGACCTGGCCGAAGTCGAGCCCCACCGTGGTGGTGGCCTTGGCGACCGAGGTGTCGGCGTTGGCGACCTCGGTGGCGATCGGCGCGGTGTCGCTGATGGTTGCGATGGCCGTGGTCTTGCCCACGCCCATGGGGCCCGTGAAGACGAGCTTGAAGTCCCTCATGTCGGCGCCCTCTTCAGGCCAGCCCGAGGCGTCGGCGGATGCGCGAGAGCAGGCCCCGCTTGTGCTGCGCGGCCTCGCCGCCGGCAACGCCCCCCGAGGGTCGCGGCCCGCGGGCTTCCTCCGACCAGGTCAGCGCGCCTTCTTCCTCCAGCAGGCCGAGGAAGGTGCTGCACTCCTGCACGTCGATGCGGCCCAGCACGCTCAGGCTTTCGGCCGATTGCGCGCTCTTCGACAGGGCCGCCGCGAGCCGCACGTAGATCGGGTGGCGCTGCAGGGTCACCTGCGAGGGCCAGCGAATCAGCGAGGCGCGTGCGCGGATCGAGCGCACCATGGCGCGCGCCGCGTCGCCCGAGGCCCCGCTCGGCGTGATCTGGTTGAGCAGCGCGACCAGCTCTTCCGCGTAGATGGGACGCGCCAGCGTGCGGCGCGCGGGGGCTGCTGGCGCTGCATCGCCGCGCGCCACCATCGGCACCACGAAGCGTGCCGCCGGCGTCTGCCGCTCGGCGGCCGGGGTGTCGCCGTCCACCAGCAACAGGTCGCACGGTTGCGATTCGCTGACGGTCCAGAGGGACCCAAGATTGGAGCTGAGGCGAACGATGATCCTCAAGAGCTCGACCTCGACCTGAGGGAGCCCCATGACGCCCAAAACCAATGGCATAACCTTCTTCCCTGACCAATTGTTTTTAATAGTTCCTTATTGTTATATGTGTTAACTAATTGATGCGTCGTGTATCGAAACAATGCCCAAATATGGGTGCGCACCGAGAAGTAACGCACACGATTGGGAGCGCCGAACGGGCGTGGCCGCCCTCCGCAAGACCTCTGGGACACTTGGCCGCATGAACTCCGAAGCCACCGGCCTGCGGGCCCTGTCGCACCTTCACACCCTGGGCCTGCTGACCGACGCGGAACACGCGCAGGCGCTCGCGCACCCCGACCTGCCGAACACCGCGCTGCGCACCCCGAGCGAAGCACTGGGCTGGGCGGCGGCCAAGGACATCGTCGCGCGGGAATCGTTGCCGGGCCTGCGCGCCCGTGCCGCCCCCGGCGCGGAAGACGAAGCGCACCGCACCGTGGCGAACGCCGTGGCCATGGTCAGCGGGCAGGCGCCGGCCTGGGTGCTGTTCGAGATCGGCCTCATGGCCCACCGCCTCGAAGACGGCGTGACCGACAGCGCGCTCGACCAGTTGCAGGCGCTGCAGCTGATCGACCCCGTGCAGCACTTCCAGGCCCGCAGCCTGCTGCCCGAACAGGAACCCGAATGGGCCGCGCCCGCTTCGCCGGCCGCCACGCTGGCCTGGGCCGTGCGCACCGGCGTGCTGACGCCCGCGCAACTGCAGACCCTCGCATCGCCGACGTCCGCGGTCCCGCCGGAAGGTCGGCAAGTCGTGGCCGACGCGCTCGCCCGCACGGAACGCAGCAGCGGCGGCCACACGAAGACCGTGCACACCCGCAGCGTGACGTGGCACAGCACGGGCGCGCCCCGTACGTCGCGTGCCAGCAAGGTGATCGCCGTCGTGGCGGTGGTAGCCGTCGCGCTCTACTTCCTGTTCGCCCGGTAACCGGCAAGGGGTCCCGATAGCGACCGCCTAAAATGCTCGCCCACCGCTTCCCGCCGGCGGCAAGACACAAGGACCCCGAATGAACTCTCTCCGCCGCGCCCTGGCCCTCGGCCTCGCAGCCGTTTCGCTCACCTTCGGTGCCCAGGCCCAAGCCCAGTACCGCGAACTCACCGTGGCCTCCAGCGCCACCTACGCGCCGTTTGCCTTCGAGAACAAGGACAAGCAGATCGTCGGCTTCGACATCGACATCATCAACGCCATCGCCAAGCAACAGGGCCTGAAGATCAAGGTCGTCAACACGCCCTTCACCGGCATCTTCGGTGCGCTGAACAACGGCGACGTCGACCTGGTGATCTCGGGCGTCACCATCAACGAGAAGCGCAAGCAGAGCTACGACTTCACGCCGCCGTACTTCGCGGCGCGCCAGCTCATCGCGCTGCCGAAGAACAGCACCGTGGCCTCGCTGAAGGACCTCACGGGCAAGAAGATCGCCGTGGTCAGCGCCTCCACTGCCGACGACATCGCCTCGCGCGAGTTCGGCAAGACCAGCCCCAACATCCGCCGCTTCGAGAGCACGCCGCTCATCATTTCCGAGCTGGCCGGCGGCGGCGTCGATGCCGCCATGGGCGACAACGGCGTGATCGCCTACCGCGTGGCGCAGCACGCCGAGCTGAAGACGCTGGACGACAAGTCCTTCCCCGAAGAGGGCTTCGGCATCGTCGTGAAGAAGGGCGACAAGGCGCTGCTCGACAAGCTCAGCGCCGGCCTGGCGGCCATCCGCGCCGACGGCAGCTACGTGACGATCTACAAGAAGTGGTTCAACAAGGACCCGAACGTGCGCTGAGCCGCACGGCATTTTCCTGAACACGGCCGCCCTCACGCGGCCGTTTCGTTTTTTTCGCAGACAGACAGATAGACAGAGTGGAGGACGCAGGCATGGAACAACCAGTGCTGCTTTTTGGATGGTTCCGCTGGGACATCCTCGTGGAATACAAGGACCTGTTCTGGCAGGGCGCCTGGATGACGCTGCGCATGACCGTGGTCTGCGTGCTGCTCGGGTCGACCTGGGGCCTGTGCCTGGCGCTCGCGCGGCTGGCACAGGCGCGCCATGCGCCGTGGACCTGGGTCACACGCGTGCTGCTGCGCTGGCCGGCCACGGTGTACGTGAGCTTCTTCCGGGGCACGCCGCTGTTCGTGCAGATCCTGCTGATCCACTTCGCGGTGATGCCGGTGTTCATCCACCCGAGCACGGGCCTGCTCATCGACGGCGAACTCGCGCGCACGCTCAAGCAGGAGCACGGCGCACTCATCTCGGGCGTGGTCGCGCTCACGCTGAACTCGGCGGCCTACATCTCCGAAGTGTTCCGCGCCGGCATCCAGTCGATCTCGCGCGGACAGTTCGACGCCGGTCGCTCGCTGGGCCTGAGCCCGTCGCAGGTGATGCGCTACGTGGTGCTGCCGCAGGCGTTTCGCCGCATGCTGCCGCCGCTGGGCAACAACGCGATCGCGCTGCTGAAAGACACCTCGCTGGTGTCGGCCATCGGCCTGGCCGAGCTGGCCTACGCCGCGCGCACCGTGGCCGGCGCCTATGCGCGCTACTGGGAGCCGTACCTGGCGATCTCGGTCGTGTACTGGGTGATGACGCTGGTGCTGACCACGCTGCTGCGCCGGCTGGAACACCGTCTCGCCCGCAGCGACCGGGGCTAAGGTCGGTCGTTGGGCTCCAGGGATGGCGCACCCGCGCCTCCCCACTTGTGCGCATACAACGGATAGAGCCTGGCCCATTCCGCGCTCCCGAAAGCACCGCCGCTTTGGTGCTTCACGGAAATCGGCCATGTCCCCAAGCGCAGCCCCTGCCGGCGCGCGGTTCTGCAAAAGTCGATGTCGTAGAAGTGGAAGTCGAACTGCGGATCGAACGCCACCGCTTTGGCCAGGAGCGTGCGCCGGTTCGCCGCCAGGAACACGCCATCCAGCAGCTCGCAGTCGGCCGGAACCGTGCCAAAGCAGTCGATGCGGCTGAACGGTTTCTGCCCGTGGGCAATGATTCCCGAGAGGTGCGCCAGGTCGTCCCACACCAGGTCGGTGCCGATGTAGTTCCAGCTCACATGCTGTTCGGACTGGCGCCGGTTGCCTGCCAGGCCGATCACGTCGAAGGCGCGCAATCCCTGCGCGACACGGTCGGCCAGAAAGAAGTCTTCGAGCCACACATCGTCATGCACGAAGACGAGCATGTCGTTCGCATCGGGTGCCGTGAGCGCGCTGTTGTAGACCTCGGACAAACCCCGCCGGTTCTCGAAGCTCACGCGCGGCCTCAGGCGGCCATCGAACTGGAGGCGTTGCAGCGATTGCCCCAGGGCGGAATCGGCCCAGAACTCGGCTTCGGAACATCTTGTCGCGCTGACGATATCGATCATTTTTCTCTCGAGAAGATGAAGCCGCGGGCCTCCGCGGCAGTATTGCATAGGCCATGCGACGAGAGCTTCGCGCCACAATAACGCCACATGCCACCCATATCCCCCGAAGAGACACCCCTCCCGCCGGCCAAGCCGCAGCCCTCGAACCTCGCGGCGCTCGAGCCGCTGAAGCTCCCCGTGTTCCGCATGCTGTGGAGCACCTGGCTCATCGCCAACATCTGCATGTGGATGAACGATGTGGCGGCGGCGTGGATGATGACCTCGCTCACCACCTCGCCGATCTGGGTGGCGCTGGTGCAGTCGGCCTCCACCCTGCCGGTGTTCCTGCTCGGGCTTCCGAGCGGCGCGCTGGCCGACATCCTCGATCGCCGGCGCTGGCTGGTGGCCACGCAGTTCTGGCTGGCCGGCACCGCCGTCGTGCTGTGCGCCGCCATCGCACTCGACGTGATGACCGCGCCGCTCCTGCTGGCGCTCACCTTCGCCAACGGCATCGGGCTGGCGCTGCGCTGGCCGGTGTTCTCGGCCATCGTGCCCGAGCTGGTGCCGCGCCAACAGCTGCCAGCGGCGCTGGGCCTGAACGGTATCGCCATGAACGCCTCGCGCATCGTCGGCCCGCTCACGGCCGGCATGCTGATCGCGAGCGCGGGCAGCGTGTGGG
>NZ_CALRZC010000031.1:0-52399 GCF_943372545.1 Variovorax sp. YR752
GTGACGAACGTCGAGAACACCTTCTACATCATCGGCACGGTGGCCGGCCCGCACCCCTACCCGATGATGGTGCGCGACTTCCAGCGCGTGATCGGCGACGAGTGCCTGGTCCAGATGCCGGAGATGATCGGCCGCCAGCCGGACGCGGTGATCGCCTGCGTCGGTGGTGGCAGCAACGCGATGGGCATCTTCTACCCCTACATCGAGCATGAGGGCACGCGGCTGATCGGCGTGGAGGCGGCGGGGCAGGGCCTGGCCAGCGGCAAGCACGCCGCCTCGCTGTCGGCCGGCACGCCGGGTGTGCTGCACGGCAACCGCACCTACCTGCTGCAGGATGCCAACGGCCAGATCACCGAGACGCACTCGATCTCTGCTGGCCTCGACTACCCCGGCGTCGGCCCCGAGCATGCCTACCTGAAGGACATCGGCCGTGCCGAGTACGTCGGCATCACCGACGACGAGGCGCTGTCGGCCTTCCACCGCCTGTGCCGCACCGAGGGCATCATCCCGGCGCTCGAGTCGAGCCACGCGGTGGCCTATGCGATGAAGCTGGCGCCGACGATGCGCGCCGACCAGCATCTGCTGGTCAACCTCTCCGGCCGTGGCGACAAGGACATCGGCACGGTGGCCGATCTGTCCGGCGCCGAGTTCTACTGCCGGCCGTCGTGCCGCGGCCAGACGGTCAAGGGAGGTGCGCTGTGAGCCGGATCGCCACCCGCTTCGCGGCACTCCAGGCGCGCGGCCGCAAGGCCTTGATCCCCTATGTCACCGCCGGCGATCCGTTTGCCGACGCCACCGCCGACATCATGGTCGCGATGGCGAAGGCCGGAGCCGATGTGATCGAACTGGGCGTGCCCTTCTCCGACCCGATGGCCGACGGCCCGGTGATCCAGAAGGCCTCCGAGCGGGCGCTGGCCAAGGGCATCGGCATGCCGCAGGTGCTGCAGATCGTGCGCGAGTTCCGCGCCCGCGACGCCGACACGCCGGTGGTGCTGATGGGCTACGCGAACCCGGTCGAGCGCTACGGCGTCGACCGTTTCGTCGCCGATGCCGGCGCCGCCGGTGTCGACGGTGTGCTGGTCGTCGACTACCCGCCGGAAGAGTGCGAAGCCTTCGCTGCCAAGCTGCGTGGCCATGGCCTGGACATGATCTTCCTGCTCGCGCCGACCTCCACCGAGCAACGCATGCGCGAGGTCGGCCGCATCGCCAGCGGCTACGTCTACTATGTGTCGCTGAAGGGCGTGACCGGCGCAGGCCACCTCGACACCGCGGCAGTCGCGGCGATGATTCCGCGCATCAAGCAGCACGTGAAGCTGCCGGTCGGTGTGGGCTTCGGCATCCGTGACGCGCAGACCGCGCGCGCCGTGGCGCAAGTCTCCGACGCGGTCGTCATCGGCTCGGCGCTCGTGCAACTGCTCGAGATCCGCGAGCGCGGCAACGTGGCCGCGGCCGCGGCCGACTTCATCGGCGGCATCCGCGCCGCCCTCGACTCCTGAAAGGAACGGCACCATGAGCTGGCTTGAGAAACTGCTGCCCCCGAAGATCCAGCAGACCGACCCGAGCGAACGGCGCACGGTGCCCGAGGGCCTGTGGATCAAGTGCCCGTCGTGCGAGACGGTTCTGTACAAGACCGACCTCGAGCAGAACGTCAACGTCTGCCCGAAGTGCGGCCACCACCACCGCATCGGCGCGCGCGCGCGGCTCGATGCCTTCCTCGATCCGGAGGGTCGCTTCGAGATCGGTCAGGAGGTGCTGCCGGTCGACGCGCTCAAGTTCAAGGACAGCAAGAAGTACCCCGAGCGGCTGAAGGATGCGCTGGAAGCGACCGGCGAGACCGATGCGCTGGTGGTGATCGGCGGTGCGGTGATGAGCCTGCCGATCGTCGCCGCCTGCTTCGAGTTCGACTTCATGGGCGGCTCGATGGGCTCGGTGGTCGGCGAGCGCTTCGTGCGAGGCGTCGAGACGGCGGTCGAGCAGAAGACGCCCTTCATCAGCTTCACCGCCACCGGCGGCGCGCGCATGCAGGAAGGCCTGCTGAGCCTGATGCAGATGGCCAAGACCAATGCCGCGCTGACGCGGCTGGCCAAGGCGAAACTGCCCTACATCAGCGTGCTGACCGACCCGACCATGGGCGGCGTGTCGGCCAGCTTCGCTTTCGTCGGCGACGTCGTCATCGCCGAGCCGCGGGCATTGATCGGCTTCGCCGGCCCCCGAGTGATCGAGAACACCGTGCGCGAGAAGCTGCCGGAGGGTTTCCAGCGCGCCGAGTTCCTGGTCGAGAAGGGGGCAATCGACATGATCGTCGACCGCCGCGAGCTGCGCGCGACGGTGGCGCGTTCGATCGCCATGCTGCAGGGGCTGAGCGCGGACGCCATGGCCTGAGTGCGGACCTTCTTCACAGGCCGCGACACTTCGCCGGGACGATCCTCGGAATTGGGGGGCACCACGCTCGTGACTGCGTGAGACACTCGGCCGCCGTCCGAAACGGAGGCCGCCTAGCGCTCATCGGGCGTCCAACTGTGGATGGGCAACACGTCCAATCGAAGAAGGTCACTTGATGAAGATCACTGTCGTGGGTACCGGGTACGTCGGTCTCGTCTCGGGTGCTTGTCTGGCCGACATGGGCAACGACGTTCTGTGCCTCGATGTCGACGCCGACAAGATTTCCGGCCTGCAGCAAGGCCGCCTGCCGATCTACGAACCCGGGCTCGAGCGAATCGTCAGCCAGAACGTGGAGGCAGGGCGCCTGCACTTCACCACCGACATCAAGGCGGCGGTGGATCACGGCACGCTGCAGTTCATCGCGGTCGGCACACCGCCTGATGAAGATGGTTCGGCCGACCTGACGTACGTGCTGGATGCTGCGCGCAATATCGGTCGGTACATGACCGACTACAAGGTCGTCGTCGACAAGAGCACGGTGCCGGTCGGCACGGCCGACAAGGTCAAGGCGGCGATCGCGGAGGAACTCGCGCGGCGCAACGTGCAGGGCCGCTACGCGGTGGTATCCAACCCCGAGTTCCTGAAGGAAGGGGCGGCCGTCGAGGACTTCATGCGCCCTGATCGCATCGTGGTCGGCGCTGAGGATGAACAGGCCATCCTGCTGATGCGGGCGCTCTACGCGCCGTTCCAGCGCAGCCACGAGCGTCTGATCGTGATGGATCTGCGCTCGGCCGAGCTGACGAAGTACGCCGCCAACGCGATGCTGGCCACGCGCATCTCGTTCATGAACGAGATGTCGCTGCTCGCCGAGCGGCTCGGTGCAGACATCGAACAGGTGCGCAAGGGCATCGGCAGCGATCCGCGCATCGGCATCAGCTTCCTCTACGCGGGCTGCGGATACGGTGGGTCGTGCTTCCCGAAGGACGTGCAGGCCATCATCCGCACGGCCGACGGCGTCGGGCAGTCGCTCAAGGTGCTGCGTGCGGTCGAGGATGCCAACGAGCGCCAGAAGTCCGTCCTGATCGACAAGATCGTGCGCCGCTTCGGTGAGGATCTTTCCGGGCTGAACTTCGCGGTCTGGGGGCTCGCCTTCAAGCCGGATACCGACGACATGCGTGAGGCACCCAGCCGGGTGATCGTCAGCGAACTGCTGCGTCGCGGGGCGACGTTGCAGGTGTTCGATCCCGTCGCGATGGACGAGGCCAAACGTGTTTTCGGCCCGCACGACAGGCTCATCTTCGTCGACAAGAACATGGCCGCGCTCGAGGGGGCGGACGCGTTGATCATCGTGACCGAGTGGAAGCAGTTCCGCAGCCCGGACTTCCCCGCGATCAAGTCGATGCTGCGCCATCCGATCATCTTCGACGGCCGCAACATGTACGCGCCCGAGCTCCCGGAAGCCGCGGGCCTGGAGTACCACGCGATCGGCCGCATCACGGCGGCGTCGCAGGCGATGTTGGCGCAAGGCACAATCGCCTGACCGACCCGTATCCTTCTGGCAGGCTCCGCGAGGCGGAGCCCGCCAGGGGCCGCGGGCAGGCCCGACTCCATGGCACCGAGATCGCTCCCCGACTGGCTGGCGTACTGCGCTGGCATGCATCCCACCGAAATCGACCTGTCGCTGGAGCGCGTGGTCGAGGTACGGGCACGGCTCGGGCTGTGCTTCAAGGTACCGGTGATCAGCGTCGCCGGCACCAACGGCAAGGGCTCGACCTGCGCGATGCTCGAAGCGATCGCACTGCAGGCCGGCTACCGTGTGGGCCTGTATGCCAAGCCGCATCTCGTGCACTTCGAGGAGCGCTGCCGCGTCGACGGCCGCATGGTCGATGCCGCCGAGTTGCTCCCGCACTTCGAGGCGGTGGAGTCGGCGCGCGGCGAGATCACGCTGAGCATCTTCGAGTTCACCACGCTGGCCATTGCGCGGCTGCTCTCGCAGGCGCCGGTCGATCTGGTGATCCTCGAGGTCGGGCTGGGCGGCCGCTTCGACGCCGTCAACGCCTTCGACACCGACTGTGCGATCGTCACCAGCATCGATCTCGACCACATGGAGTTCCTCGGCCCCGACCGCGAGTCGATCGGCCGTGAGAAAGCCGGCATCATGCGCCGCGGCAAGCCGGCGATCGTCAGCGACCCGGTGGCGCCGAAGAGCGTGATCGCGGAGGCCGAGCGGATCGGTGCCGACCTGTGGCTGCTCGGCCGCGACTTCAGCATCGGCGGCGACCGCCAGCAATGGAACTGGGCCGGGCGCGAACGGCGCTACAACGGCCTGGCCTACCCGGCGCTGCGCGGCGCCAACCAGTTGCTCAACGCAGCCGGCGTGCTGGCCGCGTTCGAGGCGCTGCGCGGTGTGCTGCCGATCACCGCGCAGGCGGTGCGCAACGGCTTCGCGCTGGTCGAACTGCCGGGGCGCTTCCAGATCGTCGCCGGCCAGCCGACACTGGTGCTCGACGTCGCGCACAACCCGCATTCCGTGGCGGCCCTGGCGCAGAACCTCGACCAGATGGGCTTCTACCCGCGTACGCACGCCGTGTTCGGCGCGATGCGCGACAAGGACCTGGCCGCCATCCTGGCGCGCATGGCGCCGTTGGTGGACCGCTGGCACTTCACCGACCTGCCGCTGCCGCGCGCGGCGAGCGCCGAGGAACTGTCGGCGGCGCATGCCGCGCTGGCTGCCAAGGGGCCCGGCCCGGTGACCGTGCAGCGGCATGCCAGCCCCGCGCAGGCCCTGGCCGCCGCGCTCGGCGAGGCAGACCCCGCTGATAGAATTGTCGTCTTCGGATCGTTCTACACCGTCGGCGGCGTGTTGAAGGACGGCCTGCCCCGGCTCGGGGCGCGGCACGTCGGCTGAGTGCCGCTGCCAGTGGCCTCCATCTCCCGCCTCGGGAGTGGAATGCGCCGGCCCACCACGCTTCATCGCACCTCTCGCCTCGCATGGGTCTGCTGTCGTTCTTCCAGCGCCGCAACGGCCCGGCCGATGCCAACGCACGGCTGACGGACTCGCCCGACGCCATCACCGCCGCGCGAACGCGTGCGCGACGCCGCCTGATGGGTGCCGCCGTGCTGCTGATGGCCGGCGTGATCGGTTTCCCGCTGGTCTTCGAAACGCAGCCGCGGCCGGTGCCGGTCGACATCCCGATCGACATTCCGCGCAAGGACGGCGCGCCGGCGCTGAGCATGCCGCCGGCCCGCACGCCTGCTGCGCGGGCCTCGTCGCCGATCGTCGCGTCGCCACGGGACGACACGGCCCCCGCGCCGGTCGCCGAAGGCCCGCGCGAGGTGGCCTCGCCCGCCAGCGCGCCGGCGCCCAAGGCCTCTGCGGCCGAGCCGGCGAAGAAGGCCGTTGCCGAGGCCAAGCCAGCCGCGGCGGCGGTGCCCGTGCCGGCGCCGCCGCCGGCGCCGGATGCTGCGCGCGCGAAGGCGCTGCTCGAAGGCAAGGAAGCGGCCAAGCCCGCTGCCGCCGCCAAACCCGAGCCGGCACGCGAGGGCGGCCGCTTCGTCGTTCAGGTCGGCGCCTTTGCCGATGCCGCCGCGGCACGCGAGATGCGTGGCCGCGTCGAGAAACTGGGGCTGAAGAGCTACATGCAGGTGGTCGAGACCTCCACCGGCAGCCGTACCCGTGTGCGCGCCGGCCCGTTCGAGTCGCGCGACGAAGCCGAAAAGGCGCTTGCCAAGGCCAAGGCCGCCGGCTTGAATGCCGTCGTGCTGACGCTCTGAGCCGTCGCGCCATGGACTTCGCGCAGATCGGGTGGGTGGACGCCACGATGCTCGTCGTGTTGGGGGTGTCGGTGATCGTCGGCGTGATGCGCGGCTTCGTTTTCGAGTTGCTGTCGCTGGCCGGATGGCTGGCCGCCTGGTTCGCAGCGCAGTGGCTGGCGCCGGTCGCCGCGCCTTACCTGCCCATCGGCGCGCAGGGTTCGGCGCTGAATCTCGGCGCAGCCTTTGCGGTGGTCTTCGTGGTGGCGTTGATCGCCTGGGCGATCGCGGCGCGGCTGATCCGGCTGCTGCTGCATGCCACGCCGCTGAGCGTGCCCGACCGTGGGCTAGGCGCACTGTTCGGAGTGCTGCGCGGCGTGGTGCTGCTGCTGGCGGTGGCCGCGGTGGTCGGGCTGACGCCGGCAATCAAGTCCTCGGCCTGGCAGCAGTCGCGCGGCGCGAGCATGCTGTCGGCGTTGCTCGACGGGCTGATGCCGCTGTTGCCGCCGCAGGTCGCGTCGCAGTTGCGCCGTGCCTGAGCTGATTGCGATGAACTGGAGTTGATGACATGTGTGGCATCGTCGGTGTGATCTCGCGTTCGCCGGTCAACCAGCTGATCTACGACGCGCTGCTGCTGCTGCAGCACCGCGGCCAGGATGCAGCCGGCATCGTGACCATGGAGGGCACCAAGTGCTTCATGCACAAGGCGCGCGGCATGGTGCGCGACGTCTTCCGCACCCGCAACATGCGCGGGCTGCCCGGGCGGGTCGGCCTCGGCCAGGTGCGCTACCCGACGGCCGGCAATGCCTACAGCGAGGAAGAGGCGCAGCCGTTCTACGTCAACGCGCCGTTCGGCATCGTGCTGGTGCACAACGGCAACCTGACCAATGCGCATTCGCTGAAGCAGGAACTGTTCGACATCGACCGCCGCCACATCAACACCGAGAGCGACACCGAGGTGCTGATCAACGTGGTGGCGCACGAGCTCGAGCTGGCCGCGCGCGACCTGCCGCTGAACCCGGAATCGATCTTCAAGGCCGTGTCGGCAGTGCACAAGCGGCTGAAGGGCTCGTACGCGGTGGTGGCGCTGATCGCCGGGCACGGCCTGCTGGCCTTCCGCGACCCGTTCGGCATCCGCCCGCTGTGTTTCGGCGAGGGCGACGGGCCCGAGGGCCGCGAGATGATGGTGGCCAGCGAGTCGGTCGCGCTCGAAGGCACCGGGCACAAGCTGGTGCGCGACGTGGCGCCCGGCGAGGCGATCTTCATCGACCTGGAAGGGCGTCTGCATGCGAAGCAGTGCGCCGAGAACCCGTCGCTCAACCCGTGCATGTTCGAGTACGTCTACCTCGCGCGGCCCGATTCGGTGATGGACGGCGTGTCCGTCTACCAGGCTCGGCTGAACATGGGCGAGACGCTGGCGCAGCGGCTCATCTCCACGATGCCGCCCAGCGAGATCGACGTGGTGATCCCGATCCCCGAGTCGAGCCGGCCCTCGGCGATGCAGCTGGCGCAGAAGATCGGCAAGCCCTACCGCGAGGGCTTCGTCAAGAACCGCTACGTCGGCCGCACCTTCATCATGCCGGGGCAGGGCATGCGCAAGAAGTCGGTGCGCCAGAAGCTCAACGCGATCGCCACCGAGTTCAAGGGCCGCAACGTGCTGCTCGTCGACGACTCGATCGTGCGCGGCACGACCTCGAAGGAGATCGTGCAGATGGCGCGTGACGCCGGCGCGCGCAAGGTCTACATGGCCTCGGCGGCGCCGCCGGTGCGCTTCCCGAACGTCTACGGCATCGACATGCCGACCAAGGACGAACTGATCGCGCACAACCGCACGACCGAGGAGATCCGCCAGTACATCGGCGCCGACGCGCTGATCTACCAGGACGTGGCGGCGATGAAGAAGGTGGTCGGTGCGCTGAACCCGAAGCTGAAGGGCTTCGAGGCGTCGTGCTTCGACGGCGTCTACATCACCGGCGACATCACCGCGGCGGACTTCGACACGCTGGCCGCACAGCGCAAGGCCCAGGGCGACGAAGAAGAGGGCGACGATCGCTCGCGCCTGGCCCTGCAGAACGCGACGGAGACGCGCTGATGAGCGGGAAGCGAATCCCCCGCGTCGATCTTCCCGAGGGCGTCCACCTCGACACACTGGCCGTGCGCGAAGGCCTGCCGGCGAGCGCCTGGGGCGAGAACTCCGAGGCCCTGTTCCTCACCAGCAGCTTCCGCCAGCCCGACGCGGCCACCGCGGCGGCGCGCTTCGCCAACGAGGAAGAGGCCTTCATCTACTCGCGCTTCACCAACCCGACGGTGATGATGTTCGAGCGGCGCCTGGCTGCGCTGGAAGGCGCCCAGGCCTGCATCGCCACCTCAAGCGGCATGAGCGCCATCCTGCTGCTCGGCATGGGCCTGCTGAAGGCCGGCGACCACGTGATCTGCTCGCGCAGCGTGTTCGGCTCGACGATCATGCTGTTCGGCCGCGAGTTCGCGAAGTTCGGCGTCGAGACGAGCTTCGTCTCGCAGACCGACCCGGCCGAGTGGCAACGGGCCATCAAGCCGAACACGAAGCTGCTGTTCGCCGAGTCGCCGACCAACCCGCTGACCGAGGTGTGCGACATCGCGGCGCTCTCGGTGATCGCGAAGCAGGCCGGGGCCTGGCTGGCGGTCGACAACTGCTTCTGCTCGCCGGCACTGCAGCGGCCGATCGAGTATGGCGCCGACCTCGTCATCCACTCGGGCACCAAGTACCTCGACGGCCAGGGCCGCGTGATCGCCGGCGCCATCTGCGGCAGCGAGGCACTGGTCAACGACAGGTTCGTGCCGGTGATGCGCAGTGCCGGCATGAGCCTGTCGCCCTTCAATGCCTGGGTGGTGCTCAAGGGGCTGGAGACGCTGGGCATCCGCATGGAGGCGCAGAGCCGCCGCGCGCTCGAACTGGCGCGCTGGCTGGAGGCACAGCCGCAGGTCGAGCGGGTGTTCTACCCGGGGCTGGAGTCGCATCCGCAGCACACGCTGGCGATGGCGCAGCAGTCGGGCAGCGGTGGCGCGGTGGTGTCGTTCATCGTCCGCGGCCAGGCCGCGGGCGGTGCAACGCAGGCGCGCCAGAACGCCTTCCACGTCATCGACAGCACGCGCGTGTGCTCGATCACCGCCAACCTCGGCGACACCAAGACGACGATCACGCACCCAGCGAGCACCTCGCATGGGCGCCTCACCGAAGAACAGCGGCTGGCTGCAGGCATCACGCAGGGCATGGTCCGCGTGGCCGTGGGCCTGGACGACGTGCGCGACCTGCAGGCTGACCTGCTGCGCGGGCTCGGAACGCTGTGAACCAGAACCCATGATGACCCGCAGAGTCCGCACCCGCATCGCGCCGTCGCCAACCGGCTTCCTCCACCTGGGCACTGCGCGCACGGCGCTGTTCTCCTGGGCCTTCGCACGCCACCACGGCGGCGACTTCATCCTGCGCATCGAGGACACCGACGTGGCCCGCTCGACGCAGGAAGCGGTCGACCAGATCATCGCTGCGATGAACTGGCTGCGCCTCGACTACGACGAAGGCCCGTTCTACCAGATGCAGCGGCTCGATCGCTACAGGGCGGTGATCGACAAGATGCTGGCCGAGGGCACGGCCTACCACTGCTACTGCACGCCGGACGAGCTCGATGCGATGCGCGAAGCGCAGCGTGCGCGTGGCGAGAAGCCGCGCTACGACGGACGCTGGCGCTCCGAGCCGGGCAAGGCGCTGCCGCCGGTGCCTGCAGGCGTGCCGCCGGTGGTGCGCTTTCGCAACCCGGTCGACGGCGACGTGACCTGGAACGACATGGTCAAGGGCCAGATCACGATCAGCAACCGCGAACTCGATGACCTGATCATCAGCCGGCCCGACGGCACTCCGACCTACAACTTCTGCGTGGTCGTCGACGACTGGGACATGCAGATCAGCCACGTGATCCGCGGCGACGACCACGTCAACAACACACCGCGGCAGATCAACATCCTGCGTGCGCTCGGTGCCGAGCTGCCCGAGTACGGACACGTGCCGATGATCCTCGGGCCGGATGGCGACAAGCTCTCCAAGCGCCATGGTGCCGTCAGCGTGATGCAGTACGAGGAGGGCGGCTACCTGCCCGACGCGATGGTCAACTACCTCGCGCGCCTGGGCTGGAGCCACGGCGACGACGAACTGTTCGATCGTGCCCAGCTGGTCGCGTGGTTCGATGGCCACCACCTCGCGCGCAGCCCGGCGCAGTGGGACGCGGCGAAGCTCAACTGGGTCAATGCCCACGTGATCAAGTCGACGCCCGACGATGCGCTGGCGGCGCTGGTGGCGCGGATGCTGGCTCAGCGTGGCGCAAACGTGCCCGCAGATGACCGGCTTGCGCGCATGTGTGCGCTGTTCAAGGATCGCTGCGCGACGTTGATCGAACTGGCGGATTGGCTCGGCATGTACTTCGTCGATGTCTCGCCCAGTGAAGCGGATCTCTCCGCGCACGTGACGGACGTGGTGCGGCCGGCGCTGCAATCGCTGCGTGGACGCCTGGCCGAGATCGACTGGGACAAGGGCACGATCGCCGCGACGATCAAGGAGATCCTCACGGCGCACGGCCTGAAGATGCCGCAACTGGCGCACGCGCTGCGCGTGCTCGTCTGCGGACGGACGCAGACACCGTCGATCGATGCGGTGCTCGAGCTCTTTCACCGCGATGTCGTCCTGCGGAGATTGCAGGGCGTCTGAAAACCTGTCTATAATCGCAGTCTCGCTTGAAACTGCGACCGCTGCACCAACGGGACACCACGGGGGTATAGCTCAGCTGGGAGAGCGCTTGCATGGCATGCAAGAGGTCAGCGGTTCGATCCCGCTTACCTCCACCAAGATTGCCGAGGTTGCATGGCGCAGTTTCGAGTCGACGAGGAGTTTCAGTCCCCTTCGTCTAGAGGCCTAGGACACGACCCTTTCACGGTTGTAACAGGGGTTCGAATCCCCTAGGGGACGCCAAGTTTCGGCAGCGCTTGAGGAGCAATCCTGAAGCTGCCGGCCACGCGGAGTGGTAGTTCAGTTGGTTAGAATACCGGCCTGTCACGCCGGGGGTCGCGGGTTCGAGCCCCGTCCACTCCGCCAAGCATTCGAAGGGCTGATCCCGACAGGGCTCAGCCCTTTCTCTTTCCTGCGGCGTGATCTGCTGTTCGGCGCCTGTGTCTCCCTAGCGTCACTGGTCACTTTCCCCTCGTTTGGAGGGTTTCTGCGGAGCGGGTGGCTACCCAGAATCCACCTCACTCCGAACGGGGGCTGACGCCATGGTCAAGGTCTTTCAACATCACATCCCGCTGTCTGCGCTAGCCGAACTGCTGGCCGACGGGATCTTCTGCTTTCTCGCAGTGCTGCTGGCCGCGCAGGGGCTGTCGGATCTGAGTTTCGACTTCTTCAGTCTGGGCGCACTTCCGGCGCAGCTGCTGCTGCACGCCGCCGCCTTTGCGCTGCTGATGTCGCTGCTCTATTCGGTGTTCGGCATCTACCGTTCCTCCGCCGTGTCCGTCAGCATGGCCGCGCTCCTGAGCCGTGCTTTTCTCGCGGTCATGGTCGGCGCAGGCATTGCCTACGCCGCCATCAGCGCGGGCGGGCTCACGGGACGCGCCCGGGAGTTGCTGTTTCCTGTCGTGGTCTACATGCTGCTCGGTCTCGTGCTGGTACGCATCGTGTTCCACGTTGTTCGTCGTTCGGTCGTAGGGTCGCCGCGGGTGCTGATCGTCGGCACCGGCAAGGAAGCGATGAGCATCGCCGCAGATCTGCGCTCGCCGGGCCGTGCCCATCGCGCCGTCGTCGGCTTCTACCCTGCCGGTGGCGAGGGTGAGTTGACTTCCGGCGAGAAGATCTTCTCCCGTGACGTGTCCGTCAGCAGCATCGTTAAGCGGATGCAAGTCGACGAGGTGATCGTCGCCGTGCGCGAGCAGCGTGGCGGCGGCGTGCCGATGGACCAGCTTCTGGAGTGCCGTCTTCAGGGCACGCCCGTCCTCGACCTTGCCGGCTTCTACGAGCGGGCGAAGGGTCAGGTTCCGACCGAAAGCCTGAAAGCCAGCTGGCTCGTCTACGGCCATGGTTTTGTCCAGGGGGCGGTGCGCACCGCCGTGAAGCGGACCTTCGATGTGGTCTGCTCGGCGTTGCTGCTCGCACTGGCGTCTCCTGTGATGCTGGTCACGGCGGTGCTGATTCGGCTCGACAGTCCCGGTTCGGTCATCTACCGGCAAGAGCGGGTCGGGCTGGGTGGCCGCAGGTTCATGTGCCTGAAGTTCCGCAGCATGCGCAACGACGCCGAAGGCGATGGCGTGGCACGTTGGGCCAGCAAGAACGACGCTCGCGTCACCCGCGTCGGCGCGTTCATCCGCAAGTGCCGCATTGATGAGTTGCCCCAGCTCATCAGCGTGCTCAAGGGCGAGATGAGCCTGGTCGGCCCGCGCCCGGAGCGTCCGTCGTTTGTGGAGCAGTTGCGCGAACAGATTCCCTTCTACGACATCCGCCACAGTGTCAAGCCGGGCGTGACCGGCTGGGCCCAGGTTCGCTACAGCTATGGCGCGTCGGTCGAGGACGCGCGTCGCAAGCACGAGTTCGACCTGTACTACGTCAAGAACAACTCCCTGTTCCTCGATCTGCTCGTGCTGATCGAGACGGTCAGCGTCGTGCTGTTCCGCGAAGGAGCGCAGTAGCGGGGGGGGGGGGGCACATCTGGCGGGCTTGCGGTGGCGGATGCTGCTGCTGCCGCCGAGCAGCATGCCACGCCGGGCCATTGAAGGCCGGAGCATGGGCTTGGCCGGAGCGTGGAACTTTGGTAGCTTCCGGGCAATGCCGACAGTCCGCCTGTGCTGGCGGAGCGTCGACGCTGTGGTGTCGCTTCCGACTCGCGGTGCGAATGGTGGGAATCCATGTACGAATCTCAGTTCGCTTTCTCCGGCACCCCATTTAGTCTCAACCCGGACCCGTCCTTCTACTTCCAGAGCAAGGGGCACGGGAACGCGCTGTCCTACCTGCGCTTCGGCGTCTACCAAGGAGAGGGGTTTGTCGTTGTCACCGGCGAGATCGGCGCCGGCAAGACGACCTTGGTGCGCACGCTGCTGGGGGAACTCGATGCCGCTCACATCGTCGCCGCTCAGATTGTCAGCACGCAACTGGAGGCTGGCGACCTGCTGAGGTCGGTGGCGCTTGCATTCGGGCTGGCGCCCAAGGACCTGAGCAAGGCGGAACTGATCGCGTCGATCGAGGCATTCCTGACGCTGCTGGTCACGCAGAACAAGCGGGCCCTGCTGGTCGTCGACGAAGCTCAGAACCTGAGCCTGCAGGCCATCGAAGAACTCCGCATGCTCTCGAACTTCCAACTGGGAAGTCACGCGCTTCTGCAGAGCTTCCTTGTCGGGCAGCCGGAACTGAGGCAACTGCTCACGTCCAAGCCGATGGAACAGTTCAGGCAGCGTGTCATCGCCTCCTGCCATCTCGGGCCGATGGACGCTGCGGAGACGCGTGCCTACATCGAACACAGGCTTCGCAAGGTCGGTTGGGCAGGTCGCCCGAACTTCGATGACGCTGCGTTCGATCGCATCCACTTGCACAGCGGTGGCATTCCGCGGCGTGTCAATCTGCTCTGCAATCGACTGCTGCTGGCCTCCTATCTTTCCGCCGAGGATCAGATCGATCTGGTCATGGTCGACAAGGTCGCCGGGGAAGCGCACGCCGAGGTCGGCGGGTTGCGCCAGCCTGTGACCCTGCCGGTGATCGTTCCAGTGTCTGCTTCGATGGATGCGCCGCGGGTCAGCGCTCGTGGCCGCAGCAGCAACGCGGCGGGGCCAATTCTGTGCGTGGCCGGCGATGCTGCGGGCGAACTGCGCCTGTCGATGTTGATCCGGGAGATGCTCGAACTCGAGGGCGCTCCCCCGCCGATCCTGGTCCGTGCGGGGGTGCAGCAGTCGTTCGCAGGCAACGATGCGTTGCTGAGCGAACTCGTCGGCGACGTGCCCACGGTCGAGCTCGAGCCGGGGGGGGGCACGGTTTGCGGCGCCCTGTCGGACGCGCTCCTTCGATTCGAGACGATCATCAAGGACCATCTTCCTTCGGCCGTCGTGCTGGCGGGTGCATCCGATGCGATGCTGGGTGTTGGCCTGGCGGCATTCAAATGCGATGTCCCGGCGGCGCGGGTGGGCGCGGCGGGCCTCCTGGTCAGAGCCGAAGGCGTTGGGCGAAACGACGTCGTGCTGGAGTGCATCGCCCCCGCGCTCGAAGCCGCGCAAACGCCGGACGGCGCAACGGCAGGGACGCCCGCCGACTTTGTGCCTTTCGACCCCTTGGGCAGCGCGGCCCTGTTCGCGCGAGGACTCGCAGGTGCTGGCGACAGCGTGCTGGCGCGTCTTCAGCTGGATCCCAGCCTCGCCGAGGGCCCACGCGGCTATGGCGTCGTCTGCATCGGGCCTGAAGGGATCGGACGCGTCGAGCTCACCCGTCTCATCGGTGCATTGCAGGCTGTGAGCCGCGAGCTGCCGTTGCTCTGGATCGCACAGAGCGCGCTGCTGTCGAAGCTGGACACGTTCGGCTTGAGGCGATTGCTGCGCGGTTCGAGTGTCGTGCTGCTGTCGCCGCTGGACTATCTGGATCGCGTGGCACTGATGGCCGAGGCCCGCTGTCTGTTTACCGATTCGGTCGACGCAACCGTCGAAGCCGCCGCGCTGGGTGTTCCCCGCATCGATCTCGGTGGTGCGTCTGCCGGGCGCGAGCCCGCGGAGATGGCAGAACTGCTCCTGGCTGAACTTCGTCTGCGAGGCGGGCAGGCGTTTGCAGGCGCCACGGCGTCCGCGCTGACGGCTGCCGCATGCGCGGCCGAGCGGACGCGTGCCAGGGGATGCGCCCAAGGCATGCTGCGGCAGTTGATTGGCATGGACGACGCCGAGTCGCCGTCGGGCGCACGGCGGGCAACCGCCTGAAGCGCGTCGCTGCCTGCTCCGGTCGGCGAGCTTGCTCGGGGTTTGTGAGGACAATTTGGGGGGCGCACCCCCGAGTTGGGCAATTGAAAACGCTCCCCCAGCTTGTATGCTCCCGACGGGGCATCCCGGCAGTGCTCGTGAGTCGGGCTTGACCGCGCGGGCTTGTGGCGCGGCGGTTGTGGAGCAGAAGTGTCCGGCGATCCTGCCGTGGCACGTTGGGGAGCAACACTGGAGAAGGACATGGCCATGAATGCCGTCATCAATTGCTTGTACCGGACGATCGCCGCAGCAGGTGTGCTCGCCGTCCTGTCGGGCTGTGCAATCAACAACCTGCCTCCCGCGCCGGCATCGGCTGCGACCGCTGACTATCGCTATCTGATCGGCCCGCTCGACACGGTGAACATCATCGTGTGGCGCAACCCGGAGTTGTCGATCTCCGTTCCCGTTCGCCCGGATGGAAAGATCTCGACGCCGCTGGTGGAGGATGTCCAGGCGATCGGGCGCAACCCGACCGATCTCGCCCGAGATGTCGAGCGTGCGCTTTCTAAGTTCACGCGGGACCCGGTGGTCACCGTGGTCGTGACCACGTTCCAGGGCAGCAGCAGCGAGCAGATCCGCATCATCGGCGAGGCGACGCGCCCGCAGGCCATCGCCTACCGGCAGAACATGACCATCCTGGACGTGATGATCCAGGTCGGCGGGCTGACCGACTTTGCCGATGGCAACAATGCGGTGCTGGTGCGCGGCAAGGACGGCGGCAAGCAGTACAGCGTGCGGCTGAAGGACCTGATCCGCCGTGGTGACATTTCGGCGAACGTCGATGTGCGCCCGGGTGACGTCATCATCATTCCGCAGAGCTGGTTCTGATCATCCCGATCAGCAACTTCCGAGCCTTCCCGAAGTTCCCGATGACTGCCCATGGATGAACTGATTGCTCAGGGCTTGGCAACGCTGCGCGCGATGTGGCGCCGGCGTTGGCTGGGGCTCGCGATCGCATGGGGGGCGGCCTTGCTGGCCGCGCTCTTCCTGCTTCGCATGCCGGACCGCTACGAGGCCACCGCGCGCGTCTATGTCGATACCAAGACCCTGCTCAAGCCGCTGATGCGCGACCTGACAGTGGAGCCCGACATCGACCAGACGCTGCAATTGCTTGCGCGCACCCTGATCACACGCCCGAACATCGAAGTGCTCATGCGAAAGGGCAACCTCGAGCGGCCGGGCATGAAGACCGCCGAGCGCGAAGCCTTGATCGAGCGCTTGAGCAAGGAGTTCAAGATCACCAGCCTCGGGCGGGACAATGTCTTCACCTTCGCCTACCGCGATGTCGATGCGGTGAAGGCCCGTCAGATGGTCGAACACATGGTGTCGCTGTTCGTCGATTCGGACCTTGGCGCGAAGCAGCGGGACGTGGACGCCGCTCGCGGGTTCATCGATCAGCAGATCAAGGCCTACGAGGTCCGGCTTGCCGAGGCCGAGAATCGCGTGAAGGATTTCAAGCTGCGCAATCTGGGTGTGACCACGGCATCCGGGCAGGACTACTTCAGCCGGATCTCCGCGTTGACCGATGAGTTGAACAAGCTCACGCTCGACCTGCGCGCGGCGGAACAATCGCGCGACGCGCTCAAGCGCGAGCTCAGTGGCGAGACGGTGTCGCTGGTTCCCGATGTCCCGGAGCCCGCCGTGCTCGCAACGCCGGAACTCGACTCACGCCTGGACGCGCAGCGCAAGCAACTCGATGAACTGCTGCGCCGCTACACGGATCTGCACCCCGACGTGGTCTCGACGCGGCGCTTGATCGGGCAGCTGGAAGAACAGCGACAACGCGAGATCGAGCGAAAGCGCGTGGCCGAGGCGGCACGACCCAAGGCGGGGCCGTCCACCAACGTGGCTGTGCAGCAGACGAAGCTGGCTCTGGCTGAGTCCGAGGCGTCGGTGGCAGCGCTGCGGGTGCGAACGAGCGATGCGCAGTCGCGGCTTGCACAGCTGCGCTCCACGGCGTCGCGAGTGCCGCAGGTCGAGGCTGAACTGGCCCAGCTCAATCGCGACTACGAAGTGGTGCGGCGCAACTACGACGCGCTGGTGACGCAGCGGGAGAAGGCTCAGATGTCGGAGGAAGTCGATGCCACCCGTCTGGCCAACTTCCGCATCATCGATCCTCCCCGCACCGCCGACAAGCCTGTGTTTCCGAATCGGGCGACCGTCGGGCCGGCCCTGCTGCTGCTGTGCTTCGGCGTCGGGGCGGCAGCCTGCTTCCTGCTCGTGCAGCTGATGCCGACGGTGGACAATGCCGCCAGCCTGCGCTCGATCACGAAGCGTCCGGTGCTCGGCAGCGTGTCCATGCTGGTGTCGATGGACGACCTGCGTGCTGCCAGGCGCGGCAACCTGGCGTTCCTGGCCGGCTCAGCCGGGCTCTTCGTCGCATTCGGTGTGTGGATCGCGATCATCTCGTCCATGCCTGTCCGATCCTAGGGAGCCCAAGTGAGCATCATCGAGCAGGCCGTGCGGCGGCTGGAAGAACTGCGTCGCAGCGGCGTCGAGATTCCCGGCAGTGCAGTCGGCACGCCGGCCAACGACGGCGCCGTGGTCCGGCCGGCGCCGGCGGGTGTCTCGAGCCCGAGCCGACCGGCCATGGCGGCGGCGGCCAGACCGCCAGTGCGGCCCATGGCGGCGGAATCGAAGACGTCGAGGCGTGTCGACATCGACATGGCGCGACTTGCCGCGATGGGTTACCTGACCCCGGAAACACCCCGCGCTCAGCTCGCCGACGAGTTCCGCGTCATCAAGCGTCCCATCCTCAGCCATATCCGCGGTGCCGAAGCGCAGCGCGTGAAGCGCGGGCAACTGCTCATGGTGACCAGCTCGGTCCCCGGGGAAGGCAAGACCTTCACGTCGATCAACCTGGCGGTGAGCCTGGCCATGGAGATGGACAGCACTGTGTTGCTGGTCGATGCCGACGTGTCCCGCCCCTCGGTACTGTCGCGTCTTGGCCTGCCGATGGCCCCCGGGCTGCTGGATCTGCTGACTGACCCGGCGCTGGGTGTGTCGGACGTTCTGCTTCGCACCAATATCGAGAAGCTGGTCCTGCTGCCATCGGGCAAGCCTCACATGCGGGCGACCGAACTGCTTGCCAGTGACGCCATGGCCGCATTGGTGGACGAACTGGCCAACCGCTACCCGGACCGCATACTCGTCTTCGATGCGCCGCCGCTGCTGCCTTCGCCCGAATCTCGTGTGCTGGCGACGCACATGGGGCAGGTCATCCTCGTTGTCGCCGCGGCACAGACGCCGCAGCACACGGTGGAGCAGGCGCTGGCTGCCATCGACAATTGCCCGGTGGTACTCCCGCTGCTGAACAAGATCAGCCGATCCGAGGT
The DNA here is from genome assembly GCF_943372545.1 of Variovorax sp. YR752. NCBI lineage: Bacteria > Pseudomonadati > Pseudomonadota > Betaproteobacteria > Burkholderiales > Comamonadaceae > Variovorax > Variovorax sp. YR752. The sequence continues at coordinate 18,468 of NZ_CALRZC010000031.1, forward strand.
CGGCACGTACTATGGCTACTACAGCCAAGGCGACGCCTGACGCCGGCGTCCGCGTCCGACGGCGTGCGTGCGCGCCGGTGGCGCGAGGCGTTGCGCTGCTGGCCACAGCAGGCTTCGTCGCGCCCGTCCTGGCCGAACGCTGGCGTCTGGATCCGGGCATCGAGTCGCAGGTGACGGCGACGAGCAACTCGAACTTCGGCGTTTCCGAGCTGACACGCGGTGAGGCCGAGCGCGACACTGTGATCGAGGTGCGTCCGCGACTGGCCTTCCGGGGCGAGGGGGCGCGTTTCCGCCTCAGCGGTTCGTTGGGCCTGAACGGCGTGGCCTATGCCGATCGCACGCAGGACAGCAAGGTATTGCCTTCGGCGGACGTGACCAGCCGCCTGGAGGCGGTCGAGCGGTTCTTCTTCGTCGAAGCGGGCTACCGCGCCACGCAGGCCAGCAGCGATCCGTTCGCCGCGCGACCGATCGACGGCTCGACCGTCAACACCGTGACCACGACCGAGGCGCGGCTGTCGCCTTACATCGAGGGCACGATGCGCGGCGACGTGCGCTACAGCCTGCGTGCGGACAACAGCTGGGTGCGGGAGATCGGTGCGCCGACCGGTGCCTCGACGACTGCCGGCTACTTCGGTCGCTACAGCGCAGCGTTGCAGAAGGCGCCGCGCCCGTTCGGCTGGCGGGTCGAGGCGGAACGGACCTTCACGCGCTACGAGGCCGATGCCGAACCATCCGTCGGTCTGACGCAAGCACGGGTCTTCGCGGACTATGCGGTGACCCCCGAGTTCATGGTCGCCGTGCGCGGCGGGCGGGAGTCCAACGATCTGGCCGGCGGTGTGGAGAGCCGGAGCTTCAGTGGCTTCGAGTTCAACTGGGACCCGTCGCCGCGCACCACGCTGAACGCCTACCGCGAGAACCGATTCTTCGGCCCGGCCTGGCAACTCAACTTCAATCACCGCATGCCGCGCGTGGCGTGGACCTTTGTCGCCTCGCGCAATCTCGAAACGGCGCCGCAGTCGCTGTTCGAACTGCCAGCCACAGGCAATGTCGCCTCGCTGCTCGATTCGATGTACACGACACGCTACCCCGATCCGGTCGAGCGGGCGCGCGTGGTGCAGGACCTGATGGCCAGGAACGGGTTGCCGGCCTCGACGCGTGGGGCGCTGAGCCTGTTGACCGATCGGGTCAGCATCGTGACCAGGCGCGAAGCGAACATCGCCTTCAATGGCCTGCGCAATACCGTGAAGCTGACGGCATACCGCGTCGAGACCGTCGACGTGGAAGACGAGGCGTCGTTGTCGACAGGGTCGAGCGACGAGAACAACCTCCAATACGGTGCTTCCTTCCTGATCAACCACCGCCTGTCGCAACTGATCGCGCTGAACTTCACGATCGACTGGAACCGCATCCGCTCTGTCGGCGTGGCGCTCGGCGATGAAACGACCCAGCGCAGCGCCGATCTGCGCATCAACGTGCAGGCGGCCCCGAAGACGAACGCCTTCTTCGGCGGGCGCTACCGCAAGATCGAGTCGAACGTGGTCGTCGCAGGCCAGGAGAAGGCAGTCTTCGTCGGACTCGACCACCGCTTTTGACATGACCAGCCACCTGCCGCCACTGACCAATGCCTTGACCGTTGACGTCGAGGACTATTTCCAGGTGTCTGCCCTGGCGCCTCATATCGATCGCGCCACATGGCCGGAGCGCCCCTGCCGAGTCGAACGCAACGTGCATCGCCTGCTCGATCTGTTCGATGAGCGAGCTGCCAAGGCAACCTTCTTCACGCTGGGCTGGGTGGCCGAACGGTATCCGCAGCTTGTGCGCGAGATCGTCGCGCGGGGGCATGAGCTGGCCAGCCATGGTTACGGCCACCTGCGCGCCAGCGATCAGAACCACACCGAGTTCTTCGACGACATCCACCGTGCCAAGGCGTTGCTCGAGGACATCGGTGCAACGGCCATTCGAGGCTACCGGGCGCCGAGCTTCTCGATCGGCTACTCAAACCCCTGGGCGTTCGATGTCCTGCTCGAAGCGGGCTACAGCTACAGCTCGAGCGTCTACCCGGTCAAGCACGACCACTATGGCATGCCCGATGCGCCGCGCTTTCCCTATGACGCGCGCCCCGGCCTTATCGAGGTTCCCGTGACCACGACACAGATGTTCGGCCGCAACCTGCCCGCTGGTGGCGGCGGGTACTTCCGGCTTGCGCCCTATGCCCTCAGCCGCTGGGTGATCCGGCGGGTCAACCGCATCGACAGGCGCCCGGCGATCTTCTACATGCATCCCTGGGAGATCGACCCCGACCAGCCGCGCATCGCGGGCACGAGCCTGAAGACGCGTTTCCGGCACTACGTGAACCTGGACAAGACCGAAAGCCGGCTGTCGCGGCTCCTGGCGGATTTCCGCTGGGGGCGAGTCGACCAGGTCTTCGGGCTGGCGGCCGCGTGAACAGCGCTGTCGACATGACCGCGGCGGCCGACGTCGCAGTGGCGCCCCTGTCCGACGCGGACAGCGCGGCCTGGGAGGGTTTCGTGGCTGCGTGCCCAGACGCCACCTTCTTTCATCGGCTGGGTTGGCGCACCATCTACGAAGAGGTTTTCCGCCATCGCACGCACTACCTGATGGCGCGTCGTGGCACCGATGTCGTCGGTGTGCTGCCGCTTGTCGAGTTGCGCAGCGTGCTGTTCGGGCACTCGCTGGTATCCCTGCCGTTCGCCGTTTATGGCGGTGTCGCCTCGACCGATGTGCAGGCGGTGAGCGCTCTGCACCGCGCGGCGGCGTCGCTCGGTGAGCGGCTCGGCGTGCAGCACCTCGAATTGCGCGACCGTTGCCAGCGCGAAGGCGACTGGCCGCAGCAGGATCTCTACGTCACGTTCCGCAAACCCGTGCTGCCCGAGGTCGAGGCGAACATGCTGGCCATCCCGCGCAAGCAGCGTGCGATGGTGCGCAAGGCGATCCAGCGCAACCTGAGCAGCGTGATCGATGCCGACACCGACCGCTTCTTCGAACTCTACGCAGACAACCAGCACCGCCACGGCACGCCACCGCAGTCACGCGAGTACTTCCGGGCGCTCAAGCGGATCTTCGGCGACGATTGCGAGGTGCTGACCGTGCTGAGTCCGAGTGGCGAGGCTGTGTCCGGGGTGCTGTCGTTCTACTTTCGCGACGAGGTGCTGCCCTACTACGCCGGCGATCTGCCCAGCGCGCGGGATCTGGCCGCCAACGACTTCAAGTACTGGGAACTGCTGCGGCGCGCATGCGAGCGTGGCATCAAGGTGTTCGACTACGGCCGCTCCAAGCGCGAGACAGGATCGTTCGACTTCAAGAAGAACTGGGGCTTCGAGCCGCAAGCTCTGCACTACGAATACCGCCTCTACGCGGGCGACAGCGTGCCGCAGAACAACCCTGCGAACCCGAAGTACCGCTTGGCCATCGATGTCTGGCGCCGCCTGCCTCGTCGCGTCGTCAATGCGGTCGGCCCCACGCTGGCGCGGCACCTGGGCTGACAGGCTACAGGCATGGCGAGTTCCATCGACCCCCGTCCGCTGGTCGCGCACGTCGTTTACCGCTTCGATGTCGGTGGACTCGAGAACGGTGTCGTCAATCTGATCAATCGCATGCCGGCGGAGCGCTTTCGCCATGCGGTGATCGCGATGACCGAGATTGGTGAGATCCGCCGCCGGGTGCAGCGTGACGACGTGCAGTTCCACGCCCTGCGCAAGCCGCCTGGACAGGGGCTGCGTGTGGCGCCGCGCCTGGTGGGACTGCTGCGCCAACTGCGTCCTGCCGTCGTGCATACACGCAACCTCGGCGCGCTGGAGATGAGCCTTCCGGCGGCCTGGGCGGGCGTGCCGGTGCGGGTGCACGGCGAGCACGGCTGGGACAGCAACGATCCCGACGGACGCAGCATCAAGTGCCAGTGGATCCGGCGCTGCTATCGGCCGTTCGTGCACCGGTACGTCGCCCTGTCGAGGCATCTCGAGCGCTATCTGGTCGAGCGCGTCGGCGTGCCGCCCCGGCGCATCAGCCAGCTCTACAACGGGGTCGATACGCTGCGCTTCCACGGGCGTGGTGAAACGAGGCTGCCCCTGGCAGACTCGCCTTTTGCAGGGCAGGGCCTGTGGGTGGCTGGCACCGTCGGGCGTCTTCACGCCATCAAGGACCAGGTTCTGCTGGCGCGCGCGTTCGTGCGGGCCCGGACGCTGGCCGGCAGCGAGGGAGCGAGGCTCAGGCTGGCGATTGCCGGCGACGGTCCGCTGCGCGGTGAGGTGCAATCCGTTCTGGACGATGGCGGGGTGTCGACGCAGGCCTGGCTGGCCGGTGAGCGCGATGACGTGCCCGAATTCATGCGCAGCCTCGATCAGTTCGTTCTGCCTTCTCGCGCGGAGGGCATCTCGAACACCATCCTGGAGGCCATGGCCAGCGGCCTCCCGGTGATCGCCACCGATGTCGGCGGCAACGCCGAGCTGCTCGAGGAGGGCCGCACCGGGCGGTTGGTGCCGGCTGGCGAGGTCGATGCCATGGCGCAGGCGCTGCTGGCCGACTTTCACGACCCGGATGCCGCGCGTGCGCGCGGCCGGCGCGCCTGCACGGTGGCGCAGAGCCGGTTCAGTCTGGACGGCATGGTCGCTGCCTATAGCGACCTGTACGAGCGGCTGCTGACGCAGGCCGCCCAACGCGGCGCGCTCCAGCGCGCCTGATGGAGAATCAACATGTGCGGCATCGTCGGTATCTGGGACTCGCGCGGCACACGGTCCATTTCGCGGGACCAACTGGTGCGCATGAACGAGTCGCAGCACCATCGCGGGCCCGACGAGACGGGTGTGCACCTCGCGCCGGGCGTGGCGCTGGGCCACAAGCGGCTGTCCATCATCGACCTGGCCACCGGCCAGCAGCCGCTGTTCAACGAGGACCACAGCGTCGTCGTCGTGTTCAACGGCGAAATCTACAACTACGGCGAACTGATTCCCGAGTTGACCGCGCTGGGTCACGTGTTCCGCACGCGCAGCGACACCGAGGTGATCGTGCACGCGTGGGAAGCCTGGGGCGAGGCCTGTGTCGAGCGTTTTCGAGGCATGTTCGCGTTTGCGCTGTGGGATGAGAACCGGCAGACGCTCTTCCTTGCGCGCGATCGGCTCGGCGTCAAGCCGCTGTACTACGCAGAGCTGCCCGACGGCACCTGGCTGTTCGGGTCCGAGCTGAAATCGCTGCTGGCCCATGGCGGCCTGGCGCGGCAGATCGATCCACGCTCGGTGGATGACTACTTCACGCTCGGCTACGTGCCCGAGCCGCGCACGATCTTCAGCTCGGCGCTCAAGCTCTCGCCAGGGCACACGTTGACGCTGCGTCGCGGGCAGCGCGCCGGCGCTCCCAGGCCGTACTGGGGCGTGCGCTTCAGCGGCGACAACCCGATCTCGGCCGAAGAGGCCCAGGAGGAACTGGTGCGCCGCCTGAAGGAAAGTGTGCGGCTGCGCATGATCTCCGAGGTGCCGCTGGGCGCCTTCCTGTCCGGCGGGGTCGACTCCAGCGCGGTCGTCGCGATGATGGCGGAACAATCGAGCGGGGCGGTCAACACCTGCTCGATCGCCTTCGACGATCCGAAGTACGACGAAACACGCTTCGCCCAGCAGGTCGCCGAGCGCTACCGGACGAACCACCACGTCGATCTGGTGCAGACCGACGACTTCGATCTCGTCGACACGCTGGCGACGCTCTACGATGAGCCCTACGCCGACAGCTCGGCGATCCCGACCTACCGGGTCTGCCAGCTGGCGCGTCGCCACGTCACGGTGGCGCTGTCCGGGGACGGCGGCGACGAGAACCTGGGCGGCTATCGGCGCTATCTGCTGCACCTCAACGAGGAGAAGCTGCGGTCGGCGCTGCCGCTGGGCCTGCGGCAGCCACTGTTCGGGACGCTTGGCCGTCTGTACCCCAAGGCCGACTGGGCGCCGCGTTTCGTGCGAGCCAAGTCGACCTTCCAGGCTCTGGCGCGCGACACCGTCGAGGCCTACATGCACAGCGTGTCGATCTTCCGCGACGACATGCGGCCGCAGCTCTACTCGGCCGAGTTCAAGCGCCGGCTCGCCGGCTATCGCACGGCCGACCTGTTCCACGAGCATGCGGCACGCGCCGGGACCGACGACCCGTTGTCGCTGATCCAGTATCTGGACCTGCAGACCTACCTCGTCGGCGACATCAACACCAAGGTCGATCGCGCCAGCATGGCGCATGCGCTGGAAGTGCGAGAGCCGCTGATGGACCACCCGCTGGTCGAGTGGCTGGCGAGCTTGCCGTCGAACCTGAAGGTGCGCGGCGGCGAGAGCAAGTGGCTGCTGAAGAAGTCGATGGAGTCGCACCTCCCGCACGACGTGATGTACCGGCCGAAGATGGGCTTTGCCGTGCCGCTGATGCGCTGGTTCCGTGGGCCGCTGCGCGCGCGCGTGCGTCAGGCGCTGCTTGACGGTGAACTCGGCCGCACCGGCTTCTTCGAGCGCCGCTATCTCGAGCACATGGTCGATGCGCACGAGTCTGGCCGGCGCGACTACAGCAGCCCCCTGTGGGCATTGCTGATGTTCGAGGCCTTCCTGCGCCGCGTGGGCGGCGAAACCACGCAGGGCCTGGCAACGCCGCCAGGGGCTCGTCCGGTCGAGGAAGCTGCCGTTCAAGCGGCCTGAGCAACGTGCGCATCCTGTTCGTCAGCCACCGATTCCCCTATCCGCCGACCTTCGGCAGCAAGGTCAGGGCGTTCAACATCATCAAGCACCTCGCGCGTTCGCACGAGGTGTCGGTGCTGTCGCTGGCGCGCAGCGACGACGAGGCTCGCGAGGCCACCGGCATCGCGCCGTTCTGCCGCGATTTCTCGGTGTTCCGCGTGCACAACGCGCTGCAGGTGGCCAAGCTCGGGCTGATGCTGCCAACGACGGTCAGTGCCTCCGAGGCCTTCTTCCACAGCGCCGCGATGCGGCGCGAGATCGATCTGCGGCTCGCGGCGCGCAGCTACGACTTCGTGTTCGCGCACTGCTCGGCGGTGGGCCACTATGTCGAATCGCACCGTGGCCTGCCGATGCTGATGGACCTCTGCGACGTCGACTCGCGCAAGTGGCTCGACTACGCCGCCGTGAAGCCCTGGCCGCTGAGCACGGGCTACCGCTGGGAGGCCTGGAGGGTGGAGCGCGCCGAGCGGCGTCAGGCGCAACACTTCGATCGTGTCACGGTGGCCACCCGCGGCGAGGCCGAGTCGCTTGCGGCGATGGGTGTCGGCCAGGGCGTCGACTGGTTTGCGAACGGTGTCGACCTGGACTATTTCCAGCCCGGCGACGTGGCGGCGCAGGAAGACCTGATCACCTTCGTCGGGCGCATGGACTACTTTCCGAACGAGCAGTGCATGGTGGAGTTCTGTGCGACGACCTGGCCGCGGCTGCGGCAACTGCGGCCGAACCTGCGGCTGCAGATCGTCGGCGCGGCGCCGACGGCGCGCGTGATGGCACTCGCGGCCGTCGACGGTGTCAGCGTGACCGGCGCGGTGCCCGACGTGCGGCCCTACGTGCGTGCTTCGGCACTGACCATCGCGCCGCTGAGCATCGCGCGCGGAACGCAGAACAAGATCCTCGAGTCGATGGCAATGGGCGTCCCGGTGGTGGCCAGCACCATCGCTGCGGCCGGTGTCGACGCCGTGCCCGAGGAACACCTGCTGGCGGCCGCCAATGCGGGCGAACTGGCTGAACAGATCCTGCGGGTGCTCGGCGATGCCGCGTTGCGCGGCCGGCTGGCCGCCGCGGGGCGTGAACGGGTGGCGTCGCATCATGCCTGGCCGCAGGCGATGGCGCGCATGGACCGCATCATGGCGGCCTGTTCGGCCTCCCAAGGGCGGGTCGGCGAAGAGGCTGCCGCGCTCTGAACGCGCCAGGCCACAAGGAGCAGACACGATGGCCTCGATGATCGCCTTCGTGCTGGCCTGCGCGGCATTTGCCGTGCTGGCGTTCGCGCGCCATCCCTTGTACGGCCTGTACTTCTATTTCGCCTCCATCTACGTGCATCCGCCCTCGCGCTGGTGGGGGCCCATGCTGCCGGACCTGCGCTGGGCGCTGACCTCGGCGCTGATCACCGCGCTGGCGATCATGTTCCATCGTGGCCGGCTGGCGGCCAAGCCGCCCTGGTATGCCAACGGCATCGCGATGTTGCTGATCCTCTACGCGAGCTGGATGGTGATCCAGTCGGCCTGGGCGCTCGACCTCGCGATGCACCTCGACGGCACGGTCAAGTTCATCAAGTACCTGGTCGCGTTCTGGTTCGTCTACCGCATCTCCGACACCAAGGCGACCATCCGCGAGGTGCAGTTCGGCCATGTGCTCGGCTGCGGCCTGCTCGGCTCCTACGCGATGCTCGTCGGCCGCGACGGCGACCGCCTTGACGGTGTCGGCGGCCCGGGCCTGGACGATGCCAACACCCTGGGCATGTACCTGGCCACCGGCCTCGTGATGGGGCTTGCACTCGTGCTGACCTACCGCGACTGGCGGCGCTGGGCGCTCCTTGGCGTGCTCGGCGTGATCGCCACCGGGTTCGTCCTGGCCAACAGCCGCGGCGCCTTCCTCGGCCTGGTGGCTGGTGGCCTCGTTGTCATGATGACCAAGGCGAGGGCGCACCGGCGCATGTTCTGGGCCCTGGCGGTCGTCGGCATGATCGGCTTCGCGGTGGTGGTCGACAAGACCTTCATCGAGCGCATGTTCACGATCAGCGACGTGGCCAAGACCAGCGAGGATGCTGACGCCAGTGCACGATCGCGGGTGATCATCTACCAGGCCCAGTTGCAGATGTTCTTCGACCATCCCATGGGCGCAGGGCATCGCAGTACGGCCACGCTCAGTCCGCACTACCTCGACAGCCGCTGGCTCACCACCCAGGGCGGTGGTGACACAGCGGTGGCGGAACGCTCCTCGCACAACACCTTCATGACGACGCTGGTGGAGCAGGGCGTCGTCGGATCGCTGCTGTTCATCGGCATGCTGCTGTGGCTGTTCGGGGCGATATTGCGCTTGCGGCGCGTGGCCGGACACTCAGGCGTCGATCCCGACGTGGTCACGATGGGCGGCGCACTGGCCGGCGCGCTCACCGTGGTGATCGTGGCCGGCTCCGCAACCGACTACCTGCTTGCCGAGGTGCAGTTCTGGCTGTTCGCCGCGCTGGCCTCGACCCTGCAACTGGCCGAGGCGCCCTCGGGCCAGGCCGCGCAGGCGCAGGCGGTCGGCGACCCGATTGCCCGCCAGAGCGGCGCGCTGTCGGGTGCTCACCAGCGCTGAACTCCGAGTCCCATGCTTCGACTGCCCGTCTCGCTGATGTCTCCCGGTGGCGCGTCTGCGCGACTGAGCATCCTGATATTTCATCGTGTGCTGCCGGCGCACGACCCACTCAACCCGGACGAGCCGGATGCCGGCGAGTTCGAGCAGCGAATGCGCTGGGTGCGTTCGTGGTTCGACGTGCTCCCGTTGGGCGAGGCGGTGCAGCGGCTGCGCGAGAATCGGCTGCCTGCCCGGGCGATGTCGATCACCTTCGACGATGGCTATGCCGACAATGAAGCGGTCGCCGCCCCCATCCTGCAGCGGCTGGGCCTGCCCGCGACCTTCTTCATCAGTACCGGCTATCTCGACGGCGGCTGCATGTGGAACGACCGTGTCATCGAGGCGGTGCGCCACTGCAGCGATGCCATGCTCGACCTGACGCCGCTCGGCCTGGCGGCCTATCCGCTGACCACGCCCGCTCAGCGGCGCGCTGCCGTGGTGGCCATCCTCAACGGCATCAAGCACCTCGATCCGGCGCAGCGCGCGCGGCGCACCACGCAGATCGTCGTCGCCTGTGGCGATCGACCATCACCCGCGCTGATGATGAGCGGCGATCAGCTGCGGCGCCTGCGCGCTTCGGGCATGGAGATCGGCGCTCACACGGTGACTCATCCGATCCTCACTCGGCTCGACCTCGAGTCGGCGCGCAGCGAAATGGCCGAGGGCAAGGCCGCGCTGGAGCGACTGCTGGGCGAACCGGTCTCGCTGTTCGCCTATCCGAACGGCGTTCCGGGGCAGGACTATGCGGCCGAGCATGCGCGTCTGGCGCGCGAGTGTGGCTTCGAGGCTGCCGTGTCGACGGCCTGGGGCGCGGCACGCGCCGGCACCGACCTGTTCCAGTTGCCGCGCTTCACGCCCTGGGACCGCAGCCGGCTGCGTTTCGGCGCACGGCTGCTCGCCAATCTGGCGCGACGGCAGATCCGCTTTGCCTGAGCCGCAGGTGCGGAGCCGTGCTCAGAGACGGCGCGAATCCAGCCACTGCCCCAGCACCATCAGCAGCCAGACCATCGTGCCGTAGTAGCCCGGATGCTCGTGCAGCCGGCGCTCGAGCAGATCGGTGACGAAGGGCCGCTGCACCAGGCCGCGCGACTCGACGACGCGGATGCTGTCGACCGCCAGGTCGTACAGGGGCCGGTGGCCGATCAGCCACTGCCCGACCGGCAGGCCGAAGCCGTGCTTCTTCTTGGTGAGGATCTCCTGCGGCAGGAAGTCCGCCAGCGCCTGCTTGAAGAACCAGCGCAACTTGGTGCCGCGCAGCTTGAAGTCCGACGGCAGTCCCTGCGAGAACTCGACCAGGCGGTCGTCGAGCAGCGGGAAGGCGACGTCCATGTCGGCCAGCGCGCAGGTGTGCAGCACCTTGGGAAGATCGGTGTCGGCGAGCACGAAGCGCAGGTCGATCGCCAGCATCTGGTTGATCAGGCTGGCGTCCGCATGCGGTGCGTGCGCGGCGACCAGCAGCCGCGTCGGGTGCGACTGGTCGACACTGGCGAGGAACTCCGGGGCGAGCACGTTCTCGGCCCCCAGATGCTGCAGCAGGTTGTACGACTCATAGCGCTGCGGCATCGGCGGGCGGGCCTGCTCCACGTAGCTGCGCAGCTTGCGCAGCCCGGGGGGGCTGCCCAGCGGCGTGCCCAGCAGCAGCGGTTCCACCAGCGCCGTGCGCAAGGTGGCGGGCAGGCGCTGGTAGTGACCGAGCAGCAGTTGCTTCGCATAGCGTTCGTTGCCGCCGAACAGCTCGTCGCCGCCGTCGCCGGCAAGCAGCCGTTCGATGCCCTGCGAGCGCGCGTGGCGTGCGCACAGGTAGGCGGGCACTGCCGAGGCGTTGCCGAAAGGCTGGTCGTAGGCTGTCGCCAGGCGAGGCAGGGCCTCGACCACGTCGGCTGGCGTCACGTAGTACTCCACATGCGCACAACCGAAGTGCCGGGCCGCGATGCGCGCGTACTCGGTCTCGTCGAAGCCGGGCACGTCGAAGCCGATCGAGTAGGCCGGCGCCGGCCGGCCGGACACCCGGCACAGCATGCCGTTGACGGTCGAGCTGTCGGTTCCGCCCGAGAGGAAGGCGCCGACCTGTGCGCCTTCGGTCGACTCGCCGACTGCTGCTTCGAGCAGGGAAACGAACTGCGACTTGAGCCTGCCGAAGTCCGCCGCGTCATCCTCGGCGAACCGGATCTGCCAGTACTGTTGCGGCTCGAGCGTGGCGCCGTCGCCGAACTCGATGCACTGCCCTGCGCCCAGGCGCTGCATGCCGCGGTAGATCGTGTCCGGCCCGGGGCAGACGTGGTAGTAAAGGTAGTCGTAGATCGCCTGGGGCGACAGCACTGGGCGCACTTCCGGGTGGCCGCAGAGCGCGTCGAGCGAGCTGGCGAACAGCAGCGTGTTGCCCAGCCTCGTGTAGACCAGAGGATGAATGCCGATGCGGTCGATCGCAAGCCAGCCTCGTTGCCGCGTCGAGTCCCATGCGGCCAGCGCGAAGTCGCCGCCCAGGTCGGCCAGTGCCTCGCGGCCGCGGGCACGCAGGGCATCGGCGATCTGCTCCGCTGCGGCCAGACGCTGCGCCCCGGCGCGCAGCCGAGGGTGGCCGGCAAGCGCCAGCGTCATGCCATCGTGCTGCCACAGCCGCGGCCGCGCGTTGCCGCCGAACGTTGCCAGCGCCGCCCCGTGCGGCAAGGCGCGGTCGGCCCCGTCGTCGGCGCCGACGCCTGCCAGCATGCCCGCCAGGGCCTGCTGCGGAGCCGCCGCGCCCCCAAACCAGCCGCAAAGTCCTCTCATGTGTCCTCGCTGATCGATGGTCTGGCGGCCGCCAGTTCCTGCAGCCATTGGCAGGTCACGGCCTCGACGCGCTCGGCCCACGGCCGGCTGGAAAAGGTGTGGTCCGCGCCCGCGATGTCGGCGCGGCGAAGGCCGGGTCGCTGCAGCAGGCCGCGCCACTCGGGCGATGCCGATGTGTACTGCAGGAACTCCAGCGCCGTCAGGTCCTTCTCGCTGACCAGAAGCAGCGCCCGACCGGTGAAGCCACGAAGTCCGGCAGCCATGCGAGACTGGAAGCTCGCGACGCTGCCGCGGTTCGTCGCGGCCGGTCGGCGCAGCGCATGCCCGAGGTTGCCGCGCAGGGAGCGCCACGAGGCGCGCCAGTCGAAGCGACCGCCCAGCAGCTTGGCCCAGAACTCGCGCTCGAGCAGTCGCGCGCCGTAGTAATGCTTGACCCGTGCGGCGCCCAGCGTCGCATCGCTGCGTGCCCAGGGGTTGGCCAGGACCAGCCCGGCAACGCGCGGGTCGGCCGTCGCGAACATCATCGCCGCGGCCGCTGCGTCGCAGAGCCCCCAGACGACAAGGCGGCGCGCCTGCGGCACGAGCCGCGCCAGTGCGTCGAGCGCCGCCTGCAGGTCGTCGCCGGCCTGCTCGAAGCTGCGCAGGGCGCCCTCGCTGTCGCCCATGCCGCGGTAGTCGAAGCGCAGGCACGGCACGCCGCATGACGCCACGGCACGTGCGAGCCGGACGAACTGCCGATGGCTGCCGACGCGGTATTGCGGTCCGCCGACCACCACCAGCATCGCCACGTCGAGCGCCACGTCGTTGTGCGCCGGCCGGGTCAGCACGCCCCACAGTCGTTCGCCGCCGCAGTCGATCGCGACGGCTTCGTCGTGCAGTGGTCCGAACGTGGCCTGCGTCATGCCCCGCCCACCCGTTCGAGCGACGACGAGATCAGCGCGTCGCAGTCCTCGATCTCCTGGGTCTGCCAAAACTGAGGACCGTGCACCAGGTCGAGACTGACCTCACGGCCGGCTTCTCGCCAGCCGCTGACCAGCCGCTGCGCGGCGGCCGAGGGTTCCGCGTTGTCCGTGTGAGCCACCTCCAGCCAGGCGATGCGCCCACCGGCGCCGGGCGGGAGCTTGAACTCGGCTTGCTTCAGTGCCGCGGCCAGTTCGGGTGCGAGCTCGTAGCCGCCGAGTTCGACCGTCTCGCCGTCGGACAGGCGCTGCGCCGGCGTGCGATCCGCCGGTGTCGCCTTCTCGGCGCCGACGATGCGCGCACCGGCGTGCAGGCGCAAGAACTGCTGCAGCACGCCGGCGCCCGAGACGGCGGGCTGCCACAGCAGCAAGTGCGCATCGGGGCGCGTCTCGAGCAGCGCCGGCAGCAGCAAGGCACCGGCGCGCACTCCCCAGAGCCACAGCGGGCGATCGGGGTCGGCACCACGGACCTCGTCGCGCAGGTCGGCGATCCAGTCTGCCCAGCGAGCGGCGCGGAACTCGCCGGCACTGTCGCCGCAGCCGGCCAGATCGGACTGCAGCACGCGCCATCCGGCCTGTGCCAGGCCGCGCGCGAGCCTGGCGCACATGCGGCGCGACTTGTTCATCTCCTCGGCGAAGGCGTGCGCCCACAGCACCGTGCCGATGGCCTGGCCACCGGCGGGCTCGGTGATCATGACGAATCGGTGACCGCCCGACCCTGGCACGAAACGCGCCGCCTGGGCCACCGGCCGGGCCGTCGTCATGCGTTGAGCTTGGACTCGACGAACTGCACGAGGCTGGCCACGGACTCGAACGTGCGGCCGTCGACCTCGTCGTCGTCAATAGCGAAGCCGAAGCGCTCCTCGAGCGCCGTGAGAATGGACACCACCGCCATGGAATCCAGTTCCGCCACGTGCCCCAGCAGCAGTGACGAGCCATCCAGCGGCTTGGCGCCCGCTGGCAGGTTGAGGACGGACTGCAGGGTCTGGATGACTTGCTGTTCGGTGTTCACGGCGACGCTCTTCGGGAATGAGACGATGACGCCTGACCGGCGCCCTCGCGGGGTGCCGGCGGATTGTAGGTGTCGCCCGGGTGCGAGCAGCCCCCCTGTTGCAGGTGCGCACCGTCGGTGCAGGGCGCTCGCGTGACAAATCTGTCCGCATGCTGCGGCGAGCACGGGCACCCTGCACCTTGGGGGGGCCGGCCCGCCCAGCGCGACCCGCAACAATGCGATCATCCGCGCACCTCTCACAGAGGCAGTTGTGATCGCGCCAGCGCGCTAACCGACGCCCATCTCCCATGAGCAACAGCGAATCGAACCCGGCCCAATCAATCTCTCGCGGCGCGCGCAGCTTCCACTGCCGCTTCTGCCGCGCCCCCCTCACGACGACCTTCGTCGACCTCGGCTTGTCGCCCTTGTGCCAGACGCACATCGCGCCCGAACAGCTGCACGAGATGGAGCCGTTCTACCCGCTGCATGCCTACGTCTGCGACGAGTGCCGGCTGGTGCAATTGCAGGAGTTTGTCTCGCCACAGAGCATCTTCTCCGAGTACGCCTACTTCTCGTCCTACTCGAGCAGCTGGGTCGAGCATGCCAGGCGCTATGCCCACATGGCGATCGATCGCTTCGGTCTCGGCGCCGGCAGCAAGGTGATGGAGATCGCCAGCAACGACGGCTACCTGCTGCAGCATTTCGTCGCCGCAAAGGTGCCGGTGCTCGGCATCGAGCCGGCGGCCAACGTGGCCAAGGTGGCCGTCGACAAGGGTGTCCCGACGACAGTGCGGTTCTTCGGCCGCGAGACGGCTGCCGCGATCGCCGGCGAACATGGCCGGCCCGACCTCCTGCTGGGCAACAACGTGCTGGCGCACGTGCCCGACCTGAACGATTTCGTCGCCGGCATGAAGGTGCTGCTGGCACCGGGCGGTGCGATCACGATGGAGTTCCCGCACCTGCAGCGCCTGATGGCGGACAATCAGTTCGACACCATCTACCACGAGCACTTCAGCTACTTCTCCTTCGTGGCGGTCGAGAAGGTGTTCGCCCACCACGGACTGACGATGTTCGACGTCGAGGAGCTGCCCACGCACGGCGGCTCGCTGCGGATCTACGCGCGCCACGCCGAAAACGACGCGCTGCCGGTGGGGCCCCGGGTGGGTGCGCTGCGCCAGCGCGAGATCGACGATGGATTCCTGACGATGGAGCGCTATCGCGGGTTCGGTGAGAAGGTGATGGAGACGAAGCGCAAATTGCTCGCGTTCCTGATCGACGCGAAGAATCGCGGCAAGAAGGTGGTTGGCTACGGAGCGCCGGGCAAGGGCAACACGCTGCTGAACTACTGCGGCATCCGCAACGACTTCCTCGACTTCACCACCGACGCCAACCCCTACAAGCAGGGCAAGTTCACGCCGGGCACGCGCATTCCGATCCTCGCTCCGGCAGCGATCCGCGAGGCCCGGCCCGACTACGTGCTGATCCTGCCGTGGAACCTGAAGGACGAGATCAGCCGCGAGGCGTCGTACATTTCGGAGTGGGGTGGCCGGTTCGTGGTCCCCATCCCCGAGGTCAGGGTGCTCTGACCGCACCGAACGCGGGTGGCTGTCGGGGTACCCGTCTCACACACTACAACGAAAACCAACATGAAGATTCTCGTCACTGGCACCGAGGGCTACATCGGTGCGCGCCTGGCCCCGTGGTTGCAGTCCCATGGGCACGAGGTCGTCGGGCTCGATACCGGCTTCTACCGCGACGGCTGCCTCTACCTTGACCCAATCGGTCTGCAGGTCATGCCGCGCACGGTCTTCAAGGACTTGCGGGAGGTCACGCCCGAAGACTTCGCTGGCTTCGACGCGGTGATCCACCTGGCCGAACTGTCCAACGATCCGCTCGGTCAGAACCGCCCCGAGATCACCTTCAAGATCAATCACGAGGGTTCCGTGCGCATCGCCGAGGCGGCGAAGCGGGCCGGGGTCAAGCGCTTCGTCTATGCCTCGTCGTGCAGCGTCTATGGCGTGGGCACCGGTGACTTCCTCGACGAGCAGGCGCCGGTGAATCCGCAGACCGCCTACGCGCAATGCAAGGTGCTGGTCGAGCGCGACCTGCTGCCCATGGCCGATGACAGCTTCTCGGTCGTCTTCCTGCGCAACGCCACGGCCTATGGTCCGTCGCCGCGGATGCGCTTCGACATCGTGCTCAACGATTTGTGCGCATTGGCGTGGACGAAGAAGAAGATCGCGATGGTCAGCGACGGCAGCCCCTGGCGCCCGATCGTGCACATCGAGGACATCTGCGAGGCGATGCGCTGTGCGGCCGAGGCGCCGGCGGACGCTGTCAACGGGCAGGTCTACAACGTCGGGCGCGACGGCGAGAACTACCGGATCCGCGAGATTGCCGACATCGTCGCCGCCGCCTTCCCCGGCTGCGAAGTCAGCGCAGGCCCGCCGAGCAAGGACAACCGCAGCTACCGCGTGTCGTTCGCCAAGATCGCCTCCAAGCTGCCGGGCTACCAGGCCCGCTGGACCGCGCAGCTCGGCGCAGAGGAACTGCGCAGGCTGTTCGAACGCATCGACTTCTCGCAGGAAACCTTCGAGTACCGCGCCTTCACCCGACTGAAGCAGCTCAAGTACCTGCAGCGCACGCATCAAGTGGACGACGATCTGTTCTGGAGCGCCCGATGAAGGTCGTCCTGTTCTGCGGTGGTCTGGGCACGCGCCTGCGCGAGCACTCCGAGACCATCCCGAAGCCGCTGGTGAACATCGGCATCCGGCCGATCATCTGGCACCTGATGCGCTACTACGCGCACTACGGACACAAGGACTTCGTTCTGTGCCTGGGCTATCGGGGGGACCTGATCCGCGAGTACTTCCTGAACTACAACGAGTGCATGTCGAACGACTTCGTCATGTCCGAGGGCGGGCGCCGCATCGAGCCACTGCGTACCGACATCGCCGACTGGCGCATCACCTTCGTCGACACCGGCATGCACTCCAACCTCGGCCAGCGGCTGCTGCGCGTGCGCGAGTACCTGGACGGCGAGGAGATGTTCCTGGCGAACTACTCCGACGGCCTGTCCGATTTGCGCCTGGACAGCTACATCGAGGACTTCAAGCAGCGCGGCGTGATCGCCGGCGGGCTGGCAGTGCGACCTTCGCAGAGCCTGCACGCGATCCGCGTCGACGATCAGGGCGTGGTCAACGCCATCGAGAGCGTGCGCGACTCCGACTACTGGATCAACGGTGGCTTCTTCTGCCTTCGGCGCGAGATCTTCGACCACCTGCACGAGGGCGAGGAACTCGTCGAGCAGCCGTTCCAGCGCCTGATCGCCAAGCGCCAGCTGTGGACTCATCGTCACTCGGGCTTCTTCGCGTCGATGGACACGTTCAAGGACAAGATCACGCTCGACCGGATGGAGGCGCTGGGCAATTGCCCTTGGATGGTGTGGCGGCAGCCCGCGCCGGCCACCGCGGCGTTGTGAGCACGGGCAGCAACAGCTCGCGGGTGGGCGGATGCTGAAGCTGCAGCCGCTTGCGGCGCCGGGCGAGCCCTTGCATGTACTGTGCATCGGTGCCCACAGCGACGACATCGAGATCGGTTGTGCCGGGACCCTGCTCGAGTGGCTGGGCAGCGGCTGTCGCCTGAAGGTGAGCTGGATGGTGCTGACCGGAGAGGGGCAGCGCCGAAGCGAGGCGACTCGCAGCGCCCGTGCCCTGCTTCGTCGCGCGGAGTCCGTCGACTACCATTTCGGCGCCTTCCGCGACGGCTTCCTGCCGGCGCAGTACGAACAGGTCAAGGCCTTCTTCGAGCACGTGCGCCAGCAGGTGTCTCCAGGACTCGTGTTCACCCACCGGCTGGAAGACCGGCATCAGGACCACCGCATGGCCGCTGAGCTGACCTGGAACACCTGGCGTGACCAGATGGTGCTCGAGTACGAGATTCCCAAGTACGAAGGCGACCTCGGCCAGCCCAACCTGTACGTGCCGCTCTCGGCGCAGGTGGCACGGCGCAAGGCCTCGCATCTGCAGCGGCACTTCGGCACGCAGCGATCGAAGGCGTGGTTCAGCGAGGACACCTTCCTCGGCCTGAGCCGTTTGCGTGGCATCGAGTGCCGGGCCGAAGGGGGGCATGCCGAGGCCTTCCATGTGCGCAAGGCATGCCTTGCCGTCAGCCCGTCTGCCGGCCGGAGCCGCTGAAGAGGCCGGGATGGCAAGCACGCCCGTGGTCAGTGTCGGCATGCCGGCCTACAACAGCGAGAAGACGCTGCGCCAGTCGATCGACTGCCTGCTTGGACAGACCCTGTCCGATCTGGAACTGGTCGTCAGCGACAACGCCTCGACGGACGGCACCTGGGACATCCTGCAGGACTATGCGCGCCGCGACGCACGCGTCCGGCCGATCCGGCAGCCGGTCAACATCGGCGCCAACGGCAACTACAGCGCCGTGTTCCTGGCCTCTCGCGGCCGCTATTTCAAGTGGGCTTCGTCGAACGACTGGTGTGCGCCGCGGCTGCTGCAGGCCTGCGTCGATCGGCTCGAGGCCGATCCGGGCACGGTGCTGGTCGCGCCGCGCACGAGATTGTTCGAGTCCGGCGTCGACGACGCGGTCGACTACCGCGATGACATCGCCTGTCGCGACGACAACCCGGTACAGCGCTTCATCCACGTCGGCACCCACTTGGCGCTGAACAACGTCATGAACGGCGTGGTGCGCCGCGACGCTCTGGCGAAGACCCGCCTGATCGAACACTATCCGGGGGCAGACGTGGTGCTCGTCGCGCATCTGGCGTTGCTGGGCAAGATCGACCTGCTCGACGAACCGCTGTTCCATCGCCGCATGGATGCCGCCACGGCCACCCGACTGATGAACTCGGCCGACGTGCATCGCCATCACTACCCGGTGCCGACCTGGCGCGCCAGCCTGCCGTCGTGGCGGCTCGCCGCGGGCTGGCTGCGCGTCGCGCTGCTGACAGGCGGATTGTCGCTGCGTGATCGCGCGGCGGCCGTGGACTGGGTGCTCAGACGTGCCTACTGGAGTCGCGCCGACATCGGGCGCGACCTGGTCGAACTGCTTCGCCTGGGGCGGCGATCCTGAGTCGATGAGCGCCGACAGGGGCCACGAGGCCGGCGCTCGCTCGCTGGACCATTCGCTGGTTTCCGGCATGGCCTGGACCGCGGCGCTGCGCTGGCCGGCGCAGGCGATCAGCTGGATTGCCACCGCCTATGCGGCGCGGCTGCTGGCTCCGTCGGACTACGGTCTGGTCTCGATGGCAATGCTGGCGATCGGCCTGGTGCGCATGGTCGAGGACTTCGGGCTGGATGCCATCCTCGTCCAGGACCGCAGCATCGTCGGCGTTCAGCAGGCGCGGCTGGCCGGCTTCGTGCTGCTGGCGGGCGTTACGCTGAGCCTCCTGTTCGTCGGCCTGGCGGTGCCGGTGTCGCACTTCTTCGGCGAGGCCCAGGTGGCGCCGATCGTGATGCTGCTCAGCCTGCTGTGCGTCGCCGATGCGCTGCAGGTGGTGCCCCGCGCCGCGCTGCAGCGCGAGATGCAGTTCGCCCGCTTGGCATGGGCGCAGTTCCTGCAAGTGATGGTGACCCAGGGCACCCTGGTGCTTGGCGCGACGCTCGGCTGGGGCGTCTGGGCGCTGGTGTTCAACTCGTTGGCTGGCGCCGCCGCCGTGACGCTGCTGCTGCTGTGGTGGCATCCGTATCGCGTCAGCGTTCCTCGCGAGTTCGGCACGCTGGCCAGGCCGTTGCTGCAGGGCTGGCGCGTGCTGGCCTCGCGCATGGCGTACTACGGCTACAGCAATGCCGATCAGGTCGTGGTGGGCAAGCTGATCGGCAAGGAGGCGCTCGGCGCCTATTCGTTCGCAACCACGCTGTCGACCACGCTGTCGCAGGAGATTGCTTCGGTGGTCAGTCGCGTGGTGCCGGGCATCTTCAGCGCGGTGCAGAAGGACCCGGCCGAACTTCGCCGCTACTTCCTTCTGCTCACCGAACTGGTGGCCTACGTCACGCTGCCGATCTCCGTGGGCATCGCCCTCACGGCCGACTACGCCGTGAGCATCGTGCTCGGGCCGCAGTGGGAGGCGGTCGTCATGCCGCTGCGCCTGCTGTGCATCTACGCCGGCTACTACACCTGCCAGATGCTGATCGGCCCGGTGCTGATGTGGACGGGGCAGTTCCGAGCCAACATGTGGTGCAGCGTGCTCGCGGGCATCGGATTGCCGCTGGGCTTCCTGATCGGCAGCCGTGGCGGGCTCGAGGGTGTCGCCCTGTCCTGGTCGATCGTCTTCCCGCTGGTCAACCTGCCCGCGATGATCATCGCGTTCCGCACCATGCGCAGCGGCTTCCTGGAGTGGCTGAATGCCCTGATGCCGGCGGCGCTGGCCAGTCTGGTGCTCAGTGCCGCCGTGCTCGGCGCCAGGGCGCTGCTAAGCCCGGAACTCGCCACGGGCTGGGCCGCAGCGATCGCCGTGCTTGCCGGCGCGCTGGGCTACCTGGCCGCACTGGGCTTGCTGTTTCGCCGCCGCGTTCTGGTGATCTGGGCGTTCCTCATGGCCCTGCGAAACCAGCGCGACGCGGCCGGCCGGGCCAGCGCAGCCGCGCCGGCAGCCTGACGGGCCGGCCCGCTCAGGCCTGTTTCGATCCCGCACCCGCCGGCGGCTCGGCGCGACGCAGCCAGATCTCGCGGAAGTAGGTGCTCGACGCCCGCGGGCAGCCGAGACGGCTCTCGGTCAGTTCGGCGCGGCAGTAGACGTTCTCCAGGCGGATGCACGGTGTCTTCATCGTCGTCATCTTGCCGGTCTTCTCGTGGATCAGCTTGGTGACACGCGACTGCACCTGATAGCGCTCGTCGCAGTACTTGAGCATCTCCGGGTCGTAGCGCATGCCGCGATTGAAGCCGTCCGGGGTGATGGTCGCCGCGATCTCCTTCGGCGAGCGCACCACGACCCACTCACCCGGCTGCAGATCGAGCGACTCGGCCGGTGTTGCGGTGCCCTTCTGGACCTGTCCATGGATCTCCGGGTAGGGCTTGCCGCCGCGCCAGCGTTGCAGCCTGTTGTACAGGCCGACCCAGAAACGATAGCCAACGCCGAGGTGGACGATCTTCCGGTAGCCAGACATCAGCAGGAGCCTGGCCATGTGCAGCGCGCTGTGATTGCCGCCGCGCACGTCGCAGACGTACTGGCGGGTGTCCCACCACGGCAGTGGCTCGCTGGCCTCGTAGATCGAAGTCGTCTGGCAAACCCACACCGGGTCGGCCGGATCGCTGCCGGGCGCATGGCGTGCCTGCATCACGTCGTCGGGTGTCGGTGCGCCGGCGCGCTGCGGCACCTCGGGTGACGATCCCTCGGCACGCCGCAGCCAGGCTTCCTTCCAGAAGAACACGCAGTCGGCCTGGCAGCCTTCGTGCTGCCCGCCGTCACAGCGGCCGCCTTCCAGATGCACGGTGTCGTGGAGGCGCCGGCCCCCGGTGTTGTGAATCGAGGTGTCGCAGGTCTTGTGAGCCGTCTTCGCGACGCGCAAGCGCCGCCCACACAGTTCGAACATCTCCGGCTGGAACTGCAGGCCATCGAGGCGGCAGTCTGGACCGAGCGTGGCAAGTATCTCGTTCTGGCTGCGCACGACGACCCAATCGCCGGCGCGTAGGCCCAGACTCAGTTGTTTGGAGAGTGCGCTGCGAGGCATAGGCAACAGTGTCGGTTAGGGGTGGAAGCCGGGGGCCCGATTGTGCGGTGAAGCCGGCGTCCGGGGCGTGCGTTGTTCACGCCCGGACACGTGCCCGCTTCCCCCCGACCAAGGGGGCCATGCTGCGCATCACCTCCGGCCGCGGCTATGCTCGAGCGTCCGACCCCAGCAAGCCTCGGAGCGCCCCCGATCGTCGCCATCACCCGCACAGATCGGCGATCGTGCAGAGCTCGGTGTCCACGCCCATGTCCACCAGGCGGGCGCGGACTTCATCCACATAGACCGGATTCATCAGGATCACATGCCCGGGGCGTATCGCCTTCAACTGCTCCGGTGCGTGCACCGCGAGGCCCGTGCCCGGCAGGAAGCGACCGTGACGCTGCTCGCTCAGGTCGACGGCGCAATGCACGAGGTCGGCCTGCTTCAGCGCGGCGAGGAAGCCCACCGTCTTGGCCGCACCTTGCCAGACCGCGATGGGACGTCCCATCGCTGCCATGCGCACGAGCGACTCGTCGCAGCAGGACACGGCGCGTTGAACCTCACCGCCGAAGCGGTGGCACAACTCGACCAGTCCGCGCACCCGCGGTGCGGACTGCGCAGCGGCGTCGACCGGCGCCGCACGCGCGGCGCGGGCCTCGATCAGCAGGTACTGCCCGCCGTAGGCGAGTTCCTGGCGCAGCACCTCGAGCCCGGCACGTTCAAAGGCGCTTCGCAGGGTGTCCGTGGTGAAGTAGCTGCAGTGCTCGTAGTACACGTCCCAGAACGCACCTTCGGCCAGCACCCGGTGGGCGTCCGGCAGTTCGAAGAGCACCACGCGCTGCGGGTCCCTCGCAGCCCACTGCCCGACGCGCCCGAGGAAGCCGTGCACCGGCCCGATGTGCTCCAGGGTGTGCCGGCACACCAGCGCGTCGGCGCGGAGATCGAGCAGATCGTCGTCGAACGCGGCCGCATGAATGTGCAGGCGGGGATCCGCCTGCCCCGGCGCCTCGGTCGCCAGCGGATCGACGCCGATCACCTGCGCGACGCCTTGCCCGAGCATCAGGTGCAGGAAGTCCCCGTGCCCGCATCCGATCTCGAGCACCGACTTGCCCTGCAGCCGATGGCGCTCGATCCATTGCGCGGCCAGACCGCGTGCGAACTGACCGAAATGCGCCGAGGCGGCCTGGGAGCTCTCGTAGCGGGCGCCCAGTTCGGCGCGCGCCGCATCGAAACTGCGGTTGAATACGAAGCCGCACGACTCGCACACCGCCAGCTCGACACGACCCATCGGCACGGCGCGTGCCTCGGCGACGCTGTCGAATATCGACGTGCAGGTGACCGGCGTCGCGGCGATGCTGTGGAACGGCGTGGTGCGTTCACCGTGGCAGGCCGGGCAGGAAGTTGTCGTCATGTCCACGGAGGCAGTGTGCATTGGAGTTCGGCCATCGGCCACGGGCGGGGTCGAAATGACGAACCCCTTTTCAATCATAGATCGCCGAGACGCCATGACTGATTCGATCCAGGGCCGCATGGCCCGAGGCGCCGCCTGGATGGTGCTGTTCAAGCTGGTCGAGCGAAGCCTGGGCCTGATCAGCACGCTGATTCTTGCGCGGCTGCTCGTGCCTGGAGACTTCGGTGTCGTCGCGATGGCGATGTCCTTCGTGCTGATGGCCGAACTGCTGACGGCGTTCGGATTCGACGTCGCGATCATCCAGAACCAGAACGCCACCGAGGAGCACTACAGCACCGCATGGACGGGCAACCTGCTGCTGGGTGTCGGCATCACGGTGCTGATGCTCGTGGCGGCATGGCCGATCGCGAGCTTCTACGGCAGGCCCGAGCTGTCCCTGGTGGTTTGTGCCCTGGCCCTCGGGCCGTTGTTCAGCGGTGCGGAGAACATCGGCATCGTCGCGTTCCGCAAGGAGCTCGACTTCCGCCGCGAGTTCCGGTTCCAGATCACGCGCAAGTTGATCGCCTTCGCCGTCGTCGTTCCGATGGCGCTGGTGTTCCGCAACTACTGGGCGCTCGTCGCCGGCACGCTGGTGTCCAAGCTGGGCTCGACGATCATCAGCTACCTGATGCACCCGTTCCGCCCTCGCTTCACGCTGGTGCAGATCCGTCCGATGATGCACTTCTCGCGCTGGCTGCTCTTCAACAACGTGGTCTCCTTTCTCAAGGAGCGCTCGTCCGATTTCTTCATCGGCCGCTTTCACGGTGCGCCGGCGCTCGGTCTCTACAACATCGCCTACGAGTTCGCCCATCTGCCGACCACCGAACTCGGTGCGCCGATCAACCGTGCCCTGGTGCCGGGCTTCGCCAAGCTGTCGCTCGCCGACGAGATCCACGCGGCCTACCGCAACGCCGTGGCCATGCTGGCGACCGTGGCACTGCCCGCCGCGGCAGGCATCTTCGCGGTCGCGCCGTTGCTGGTGCCCGTGGTCTTCGGTCCAAAGTGGCTGGCAGCCGTGCCACTGATGCAACTGCTCTGCTTCAATGGCGCGCTGCTGCTGTTTCACTCGTCGATCTGCGCGGTGCTGGTGGCGCGTGGCCATCCGGCGCGAGTGACGCGGGTCAACGCCATCTACGTCCTCCTCCTCCTTTGCGGACTGGCGGTCGGTTCGCAGCTCGGAGGCGTCGAATGGGCAGCGGTCGCGGCACTGGCCACGTCGTTCGCGTGCACGCCCATCTACCTCTACGAGATGAAGCGTTGCCTCGGTGTTGCGCCTGGCGTGTTCGTCTCGGCGCTCGTGCGACCGGTTGGCGCCTCGGGGGTCATGCTGGCGACGCTCCTGCTCGTCCTGCCAGGCCGTGACCATGGCCTGCCGCTTCCTGCATCGGTGCTTTGGCTGGGCCTGGGCATCGGGCTCGGTGCCGCGGTCTACCTGGCCGTACTGGTTGTCGCCTGGATCGCCGTCGGCAGGCCCGACGGCCCCGAACGCATGCTGGCCGACCGCCTGCGTGCCAGACTTGCACGCCCCGCGGCCCCGGCGCAGGGCAGCCACCGCTAGACAGACCATGAACCGCCCGCTCGTATCCGTCATCCTGCCGACCTACAACTGCGGTCGATTCGTTGCCGACGCCATCGACAGCGTGCTGTCGCAGTCTTATCAGCCCATCGAAGTGGTGGTCGTCGACGATGGCTCCACGGACGACACGCTCGACGTGGTGGCCCGTTTCGGCGACCGCGTGCGTGTGTTCACGCAGGCCAATGCCGGGCCTGCCGCGGCGCGCAATCGCGCCGTGAGCGAGGCTCGGGGCGAGTACCTGGCCTTCCTCGACGGCGACGATCTCTGGCTGCCCGGGCACACCGAGACCTTGATGGGCCAGTTCGAGCGGCAGCCCGACTGCCGCGTCGTCTATGGTGACTGGCTGGTGTGGCATCCAGACGAGGACGGTGGCTTCCCGCCCTTGCAGGTGCCTGCCCCGATCTTGGCTCCTCGCGTCGATCCGCTCGGCTCCGGATGGTTGTACTCGCGGCTGCTGTTCGATTCCGTCATCCACATCATCGCGTCGGTCATCCACCGCTCGGTCTTCGACGCCGTCGGGGGCTTCGACCAGACCCTTCGGACCGGCTCGGACTACGATTTCTGGCTCAAGGTGTCGCGACGCCATCCTGCCGTCAAGCTGGACGTGCCGGTCGCCGTCTACCGCCAGAACCACAGCTCGGTGACGTACACCCTGCGCAAGGAAAACAACGCCTATCGGCTGCTCAAGCGAGCGATCGAAACCTATGGTCTGGTCGACGATGGGGGGCATGCCGTCCCAGCGTCGGCCGCCCGGAGGCGGCTCGCCGCGCTCGCGTTCCTGCACGGCTATCGACACTACTGGGATGGCGATGCGGACGTCGCAGTGCAGTCGTTTCGCCAGGCGCTGTCGCATCATCCATGGCAGCCCAAGGCGGCTGCCTACCTGCTGGCCTCGCTGGCCCGGTGCTGGGGCCTGCCGCGTCCGACCCGTGGGCGAGGCACGGCCCGCTGAACTGCGGTCAGGCCGGCACGCGCGGTCTCATTCGGTCCAGAGTGACGCCTTGTTGTTCGGGTCCGCCCAGACAGGGTGATGTCCGGCGCCGGACTTGTCGGAGATGTCCGACGGCGTCGGGTTGACGTTCATGTACCAGACGCTGGCGCTGCCTTGCGTCGTGACCAGCTTGTCCGCCGCTGCCTCGGCCAGCGTGTCGGCCTCGCTGAGCACCTTGTTGAAGATCTTGATTCCGCGCAGCACACCGCTGAGCCGCTCGTGCTGGTAGTTCGCATACCAGGGGGAGTCGCCGAATGTCAGGGCCGGGGCCGGCGGATTCTTGGTGCCGAAGTAGGCCGGCGAGGTCACCTGGATGACATCTCCCGCAGCGGTGGAGGGCAGGTCGATGTAGAACCGCGCCGTCTTGGTACCGTCGGCGTTCACGGTGATGCGCAGGGCCTGCGTGTACCAGCGATCCTTGGCGACCGGCTTGCTGCCGCCGCTCATCGTCGCGATGAAGTCGGAGCCGTAGTCGAGCCCGCCGATCTCCCAATCGTGCGTTGTCGTCGAGGTGCCGCCGCCGCGTGGATAGGGGTGCGCACCGTAGTAGCTGTCGGGCTTGCCGGCGTTCCACTCGAAGGTGCCGTTGTTGGACCACCAGAATGTCACGTAGTAGCCGGCCTGCTGGCGTGGCTTGTACTTCCAGACGTAGGTGACACCGCCATTGCCGGCGCCCCACATCGGTAGCCCGTTGTTCTGCGGATTGAGGAACTGGAAGGCAACGAACGCATTGGTCGGCGCGTCATTGTTGCTCGGGAAGTTCAGGCCCGTGATGGCTCCGCTGGCCGCCGCGACAACGACGGTGACCGACTGCATGACCGTACCGCCGCTGCCGGTGCAACTGATCGTGTAAGTGCCCGTGGCGGCGAGGGGGGCAGTCTGGAAGCTGCCCGAGGTCGCCAGGGCGCCGCTCCAGGCCCCGCTGGCGCTGCAGGAACTCGCCTGGGTCGACGACCAGGAGAGCGTGGTCGTCCCTCCACTGGTCAGATTGGTGCTCGAAGCGGTCAGCGTGACTGTCGGTGCGGGTGCCGGGGCAGGCGCAGGTGCCGGACCAGGAGCGGGTGCCGGAGCAGGAGCGGGTGCCGGAGCAGGAGCAGGAGCGGGTGCCGGCGCAGGAGCGGGTGCCGGCGCAGGAGCAGGAGCAGGAGCAGGAGCCGCGGTACGTGTCATCACGCCCGAGCGCCGAGTCGAGTTGCCGGCGGCGTCTTCCGCGACGATCGTAATCGTGTTGTCACCGGTCTGCAGTTGCAGCGACGGAACGCTCCAGGTGGCCTGCTTGACGCTTCCGCTGAGCGCGGCAGTACCGCTGCCGCCGCGACTGTTGCTCCAGCGAACCCGGTAGATCCAGAGGTTGTCGCTGACCGCGCCACTCAGGCTGACGGAACCGCTCGCGTTCGGCGCCGTGCTGGAGCCCTCACCCAGCACAGGGGGCGCTGAGTCCACCCGTTGCCAGCGCAGGCGAGCGGCCGAGTCCAGTTCCGGGCTGTCCAGCGAGGGTGTCTCGAGGTTCTCGTCGGCGCCGCCACAGCCACTCAGCACGAGGCAGGCCATGGCCTGGGACAGCAGCAGATTGACTCGGGTCATCTTCATTTCGTTGGGCTCGGCGGTGGGCGGCAGTTGATCGACAGCAGCTTCCATACTAGGCGCGCTGCCGCGGGGTCTGGTAACAGAGGTGTCTGCCCCCCGATGTCGGTGGCCAGGCGAGCCTTTGCGCGGGAGTGCGAGGTTTCCAAGGTAGAGTCCTTCGCTGTGGCAGCAGTGCCGATCAGACCGAGCTTCGACTTTGTAGCGGGCTTGTTACACATCGACGACAAACCCTTGGCTAGTTCGCGGCGACTACCGCGAAAGTTGGTTGTAGTCGGCTCAGTCCGGCGGCGTCTGTGCGTTGACGTACGCATCGGGCGGCGTGGCGCGGCCCAGGGGCTTGCTCCGCACGAGGTCGCGCCAACGCGACCCGGTGCTGCGATTCACCCTCGCGTCAGCCGCATTGTCTCCAGCCGCACAGCGATTGAGCGGCCCGGCCAACGTTTCGCACCTCTTGCGCGTCCATGAAGATCCTCTACCACCACCGCACGGCTTCGAAGGACGGTCAGGCTGTCCACATCGACGAACTGATCGCCTCGTTGCGCCAGGAGGGCCATGAGGTGTGCGTGGTGGCGCCGCAGGCGCCCGCCGCCGCCGACATGGGCGCCGAGGTCGGCTGGGTTCAGCGCCTGCGTGCGACGCTGCCCAAGGCGCTGTATGAACTGCTGGAGCTCGGCTATTCGCTGCTGGCGTATCGGCGGCTGGCCAGGGCGGCGGCCGAGTTCAAGCCCGATTTCATCTACGAGCGCTACAACCTGTTCCTGCTCTCCGGCCTGATGCTCAAGCGTCGCCTGCGCATCCCGCTGCTGCTCGAGGTCAACGCGCCCCTGGCCGACGAGCGTGAACGCTTCGGGGGGCTGGGTCTGCCATGGCTGGCGCGCTGGAGCGAGGGCGTCGTCTGGCGGGGTGCAGACCGGGTGCTGCCGGTGACGCGCGTGCTGGGCGGCCACGTGGCTGCACGAGGCGTGCCCTGGGAGCGCATCGAGGTCATACCCAATGGCATCAACGAGGCGCACTTCGCGTCGGCCCCGACGCCTGCGCAGGCCAAGGCCACGCTGGGCTGGCCGGATGCACTCGTGCTCGGATTCACGGGTTTCGTGCGCGACTGGCACGGCGTGGACCGTGTCTTGCGCTGGATGGCCGGCTCCGACGCGCCGGTCAACGCGCGGCTGCTGGTCGTCGGTGACGGGCCGGCGCGGGCAGACCTGGAGCGTCTGGCCGGCGAACTCGCGCTCGGCGACCGGGTGCGCTTCACCGGCGTGATCTCGCGTGAGCATGTGCCCGAACATGTCGCTGCGTTCGACGTCGCACTGCAACCCGCCGTGGTGCCTTATGCGTCACCGCTCAAGCTGTTCGAGTACCTCGCGTTGTCCAAGGCGATCGTTGCGCCGAACCGGCCGAACATCGCCGAGGTGCTGGAGGACGATGTCAACGCGCTGCTGTTCGACGAGCAGCGCGAGGGGCACTTCGAAGCCGCGTTGACCCGCCTGTGCCGTGACGGCGCGCTGCGCGAGCGCCTGGCCCGCGGAGCCGGCGCCACCATCGCCCGTCGCTCGCTCACCTGGCTCAGCAATGCGCGCCGGGTATGCCGTATTGCCGAAGACATCGGGCCGCGCGCCGGCACGGTGAGCCGGCCCGTCGCCTGAACGCAGCCGGGCGTTCGACCTCAGCTCAGCTGCGCGCGAGGCCTTCCGCCGTGCGGCCCATGCTCGTGCATCTCGCGCAGCAAGGCGAGCAACTGCTCGATGCGGCGATCCCAGGTGTTCTCGGCAGCGTAGCGCTGGATCGCGTCACGGTCCCAGCTGCGCATCAGGCCGTCGCCGATCGCTTCGCGCAGCGCCTGCGTGTCGCCGAATGGCACCAGCACACCAAGCTCGGGGCGGCAGACCACCTCGGCGTTGCCGCCCACCCGGGTGGTGATCACCGGCAGCCGGCACGCCATCGCCTCGAGCAGCACGTTGGCCCAGCCTTCGTAGCGTGTGGCGAGCACGAACAGGTCGGCCGCCGACAGCGGAACGTGCAGATCCGCGGGCGCCATGGCGCCGAGAAACCTGACGTGCCTGCCCATGGCCAGCCGCTCGGTCAGGGCACGCAGTTGCGCGGAATAGTCACCTTCCGGCCCGACACCGCCGACGACCAGCAGCAGCAGCTGCGGGTACTGCTGCACCAGCGCCGGCAGGCACTCGATGATGCGATGAAAGCCCTTGCGTTCGACCAGGCTGCCGACCGAGACCAGCACGCGCGCATCGTGCGGGATCTCCAGCCGGGCACGGGCGTCTTCCTGCGCAATCGGGTTGAACTTCTCGAGGTCGATGCCATTGCCGATGAGCACCGCATCGCGTTCGTCGGCGCCGAGCTCGATGCCGACCTGTCGCAAGGCCTGCGAGACGGCGACGACACGATCGGCACCCCGCAGCGCCCGCGCCATGCGGATGCCGATGGGCCGGTCGTGGCGCAAGCGCTCTTCCTTGCCGCGCAGCGTGATCAGGTAGGGCAGCCCGCACCAGCGTGCGAGCAGATGACCGGCATAGCCGTCCGGGTAGCCGAAGTGCACGTCGAGCAGGTCGGCGCGGCCGCTGTCGCGCAGTCGGCGCAGCAGCGGCCGCACCGCCATGGCGATCGACCAGCCATCCAGTCGGCGCAGCACACCTGGCAGCGCAAGGTAGCGCGGACGATGGATCTCGATGCCGTCGACAACTTCGTGCCGCGGTCGATCCGGGCGATAGCTCGGCTTCCAGCGCCGCAACAGTCCCTGCAGCGGAAACCAGGGCTGCGGCGCGACCACGGTGATCGGCAACTGCCGCGCGACGCGGAACATCCGCTCCTTGATGAAGACGCCGGCCACCGGCTCGGCGGCAGAGGGAAACAGGGTGCTGAGGACGATCAGCGCGGGCTTGGTGTGAGGCATGTCGACGAGGCAGGTGCACGGGCCGGGCGCAGCCGCGCGGCCCGATGGACGACGAGTATGCCCCGTGCCCGAAGGTTCATCGATTCCGACACCTTGCCGCAGGCAGCGAAGGCCAGTGAACTCTTGCACGGTGGAGGGCAACTGCTAAGCTGCCTCGGCAACTCGACAGGGACGGCATGGCTGAAATGAGAGGCGCGATCGCCAGGGGCGCCGCATGGATGGTTCTGTTCCGCCTGCTCGACCGTTCGATCGGCATCGTCAGTACTGCGGTGCTCGCGCGACTGTTGCTGCCAGAGGACTTCGGCCTGGTGGCGATGGCAATGTCGGTGATCGCGGTGATCGAGCTGGCCAGTTCCTTCAGCTTCGAGATCGCGCTGATCCAGAAGAGCGACCCGACGCGCGAGCACTTCGACACAGCGTGGACGCTGAACATCCTGGTTGCGGCGGCGGGGGCCCTGGCGACAGCACTGCTGGCCTGGCCGGCAGCCTCCTTCTACGGCGACGAGCGCGTGGTTCCGGTGATGCTGGCCATCGGCGGCGCCTGGCTCCTCGCCGGATTCGAGAATACCGGGACGGCCAACTTCCGCCGCGCCATGAACTTCTCGGCCGAGTTCCGCCTGATGGCCACCAAGCGGATGGTGTCGTTTGCGGTGACGATGGTCGCGGCGCTGCTGCTTCAATCGTACTGGGCACTCATCGTCGGCACGGCGGCGAACCGCGCCATGGGCGTGCTGCTGAGCTACACGATGCAGCCGTTCCGGCCGCGCCTGTCACTGTCCCGAAGCCGCGAGCTGTTTTCCTTCTCGGGTTGGCTGATCGCCAACAACCTCGCCGGCGTGGTGCTGGGCAAGGTGCCGCATTTCGCGGTCGGCAAGCTGTTCGGGGCGCAGGCGCTGGGCGCCTACACCGTCGGAGCCGAGATCGCGCACCTTGCCTATACCGAGCTGGTGGCGCCGATCAATCGCGCCACCTTTCCCGGCTACGCGAGGATGAAGGACGACCGGCCCGCCTTCCGCAGCACCTGCCTCGATGCGACGGCGGCGATCCTGCTCATCGTGCTGCCGGTCAGCAGCGGCGTCGCCCTGCTGGCCGCGCCCGTGGTCCGCATCCTGCTGGGCGCGCAATGGGGCGCTGCCGTGCCGATCGTCCAGGTGCTTGCCTTCGCTGGCGTGGTCTCGGCCATCACCTCGAACAACGTCGCGGCCTATCTGGCGCTTGGCCGGCCGCACCTCGCCACCTCGATCCTGGTGTCGCGGCTGGTCATTCTGCTGTGTGCCATGCTGGCGCTGGCGGGAAGCCACGGCATGCTCGGCGTGGCCATGGCCGAGCTGATCGCGGCCGCCGGGAGCTTGCTGGTGAGCCTGCCGATCCTGTTGCGCACGCTGGAGCTGCCGCTGCGGGACTATCTACGGGCGCTGTGGAGGCCATTGACTGCCAGTGCGGTGATGGCCGCCGTGCTCACCCTCGTCATGCAGTTGCTGCCGGCCCCCGACGATGTGCCGCGTGCCTTGCTCGTGCTGGCAGTCGGCGTGCCGGCGGGAGCGCTTGCCTACCCGATCGCGGTGGCGCTGGCGTGGTGGGCCAGTGGCCGGCCCGAGTCAGTCGAACGGCTGATCTGGACGCGCCTCACCGCCTGGGCCTCGACGCGATTCGCAGCCCGGCGCGCCGCGCGCTGAACTCGCTGCCTTGTCAGCGCGGCGCGATGCCCCAGACCGGGGTGTCGTGGAAGCTCTCGGCACCGCTGGCGTAGTTCGTCGCGCCACTCAGACGCGACCAGGCTGCAGCAGCGCCGCTCGCCCCGTGATCGACAGCGTAGGCAATCGCGGCGTGCAGGTTGCCCCAGTAGCCGTCGGCCATCGCCTGCGGGTCCGAACCGGAACTGCCCTGCAATGTGTTGCCGCCACCGCTGTTGGAGTTGCCGGTGGTCTGCGTGTAGATTGCTCCCCAGCTCTGGTACCAGTTCGTGCCGCTTCCATCGCTGGCCACCTTGAGGCCGTACTGCGCCGCATTCGTGAACGGGAACTGGTTCGGGTCACCCGGTGCGCCGAGGCGGCCGACGGCCCAGCGGTACATCCAGTCGCGCACTGCGTCGAGACTGGTCATCGAGGCCAGCGGCTCGGTGTCGGAGACGAGGCCGTTGGTCATCACCCAGAAGTCGGTCATCCACGGGGCGACCGTGCCGGTGCCGTTCCAGTTGCCATAGACGGACTGGTACACCGAGCCCGACCAGATCATCGAGCCGTTGGCATCGATCGCCGTCTTGTGTCGTGCGTAGCTGTTGGCGAGCAGGCTGCGGTAGTCGGCGGCCACGCCTCCGGCGGTGATGTCGGCATCCGGGGCGATCGCGCACAGCAGCCCCACGGTGCGCAATGCCCAGGCAATGCCACGGGTCTGCCCCGGCTGCAGGAAGCGATTGACGCCCGCTCCACGGTCCTGGCTGATGATCAGGTAGGTGGTGGCCGCCTGCAGATAGGCTGTCTCGAGGTGCCAGTAGTCGCCGGTGAGCAGGTAGGCCAGGTAGCCGGCGCAAGGATGGTGGTGCACCTCCCAGCGCAGCGAGCCGGCGGTGTAGCCATCATCGCCACCGCCGTTGGGCCCGCGCAGCGTCCAGCTGGCGAAGGCGGAGGGCTTGGGCGGCAGGTGTGTGCTGCGATCGCGCCAGACGATCGGGTACGAATTGATCGACGACGAGCCGGCAATGACGGCGCGATAGGCACGCACGTCGCCGCTCGAGCAGAACAGCGCTTCCCAGTTGGGCAGCAGGCCGATACCGGGCTGAAAGCCGGTGTTGCCCATGTCCTGCGTATGGGGGCCGCGGCTCATCGGCGCGTAAGTCTGAACCAGGCCGCCGAGCACCGAACTGGCTGGGCTGCGCCAGCCGTAGTTGGGCACCAGCCTGCTCGTGCGCAGTTCTGCCGCACTCTGGCGCGACGTGACCGCCGGGTCGCCCCCGATCCAGCCTTCGGCGCTCCAGCGGGTGTTGGCGTAGTGCGCCAGGCTCGCGCCGCCGTTGTCGTAGACCGTCGTGGAGCCGATCGTGACCGAAGGAACGTAGCTTCGCGCGGCATTTGCAGCCAGCCCGCCCGAGCCGTTATCGAGGTAGCCGTTCTCGACGATCGCGCGCACCCACTGCCGACCATCGGCAAACAGGCGAACGTGGAACCACACCGTCAGCAACGTCCCGCCGCCGACGCTGCCGCGATAGTGGCACTCGACCATCTCCGGCCCGCTGACCCAGGTGCGGATCGGGCTCCCGAGCAAGCTCGAGAGTGACACGCTGCCGAACGAACCGCACTGAACCATGGCTGCCGGGGCGGCGGATGCGATGCTGGCGGAGGTCAATGCCGTGCCCACAGGTGCCGTGCCGCTGGCGGCAGAAACCGTCAGCGCCGTGTTCTGCGTCAATGAGGCACGGCCGGACACGATGGCGTGCTTGATGCTTCCGTCGTTCCAGCGTCTTTTGACCACCACCTGGTAGTCAGTCAGGTTCAGCACGAAGCTGTCCGACACTGCACCCTTTGCGAAACCCAGGCCGAGGCTGAAGGGATAGGTGCCGCTGGCCGCCGACGTCGAGAGTGTGAAGCTGGCCGGCGCGCCGGGAGCGGGGGCCGGTGCAGGCGCGGGTGCGGGTGCAGGCGCGGGTGCGGGTGCGGGTGCTGGAGCCGGAGCCGGAGCCGGAGCCGGAGCCGGAGCCGGAGCCGG
>NZ_CALRZC010000032.1:0-51981 GCF_943372545.1 Variovorax sp. YR752
CCACCAGTCGGCCAGCGCGGTGAGCGAGCCGCCGTGCGGCAGGGGCGCGTGCCACTGGGCGGGGAAGGGCGCCTGCACCGAGGCGGGCGGGCGCGTGAGGCCGCAGCCTGCCAGGCCGAGGCCCAGCGGCAGGCTCAGAACAAGGGCAATCCGTCGGAGTCGTCTCATGGCTTCTTTCTTTGCTCGGCGGCCACCTGGCGGCGGCGTGCGGTTTCGGCCTGGACCAGCGCCATCGCGTAGCCCGTGAGCCGGTCGGCCCAGGTGTCGATCGCGCGCGGCGTGCGCAGCAGCGACGGGCGCAGGGCCTCGATGAAATCCTGGCTCACGTACAGCTGCATCGACAGCCCCGTGATCGCGAAGGTCAGGCGGTGGATGTCGTCGTCGGCGCGCGCCATCTGCAGGTGCCGGCACAGCAGTTCAACGATGGCGCGGTGCGGCCCCTTGATGTCGCGCTCCAGCTCCTTGGCCCACTGGCTGGTGGGCTCCAGCATCTCGCGCATGTGCAGCTGGATGCACTGGCGCACGATCTCGCCCTGCTTGAGCGGATCGATCATGGCCACCATGCAGATGCGCAGCGTGTCCTCGAGCGACTGGCCGGGCACGTTGCAGGCGGCCACGAGGTCGTTCGAATCGCTGCCCATCGGTTCGTTGAAGGTGGCGGAGTACAGCCCCTCCTTGTCGCCGAAGTAGTAGCTGATGGCCGACACGTTCACGCCGGCCTCGCGCGCGATTTCGCGGATCGAGGTCTTGGCGAAACCGTTCTGGGCGAACAGCCGCAGCGCGGTGTGCAGCAGGCGGTGGCGCGCCTCGGCGCCGTCGCTGCGGGGCGCGCGGCGCGGGGGCGGCGTGAGGGCCGGCGTGGGCGCTGGCGTGAGGGGGTCTCGGGCGTTCATCGGCGCGATTAGAGCACGGTCGAAATCAAACGATTGATTTACTTAAGGCTTGCTGAAGGCTTTTGTTTTTGGTTGCATGTCGGGGGTGAGCGAGGTCCGGCCCCGCGCAGGGGAGGGCGCCGCACACAGTACGATCCGCGCATGCCCGTTGCTCCCTCCGCCGCCGCACCGCCGCCCGCCTTGCCCCTGGACGCCGAAGGCATCCTCGCGCTCGCCGCGCGCTCGATGTTTCATTTGTTTTCGAGCATCAGCCAGGGCATGTTCCTGGTCGACCGCAGCGGGCGCATCGTCTGGGTGAACGAGGGCTACAGGCGCTTCCTGCCGGCGCTGGGCTTCTCGTCCATCGACGAGTTCATGGGGCACATGGTCGAGGACGTGATTCCCAACACCATGATGCGCCGCGTACTCGACACGGGCGAGCCGATCCTCATCGACCTGCTGACCAACAAGGCCGGCACCTTCGTCGTGAGCCGCATCCCGCTGCGCGAGGAGCGTGAAGACGGCGACCGGGGCCTGGGCGAAGTGATCGGCGCCATCGGCATCGTGCTGTTCGACCAGCCCGAGACCACGCTGCAGCCGCTCATCAGCAAGTTCGCGCTGCTGCAGCGCGACCTCGACGACGCGCGGCGCGAGCTGGCCAGCCAGCGCAACAACCCGCTCTACCAGCACGCGCCCGACGGCCAACGCCGTTCCAAGTACACCTTCGCGAGCTTCATCGGCAGCAGCCCGGCGGCCGTGGAGGTGAAGCGCCATGCGCGCCGCGCCGCGCAGTCCACCAGCCCGGTGCTGTTGCTCGGCGAGACCGGCACCGGCAAGGAATTGCTGGCGCATGCGATCCATGCGTCGTCCACGCGCGCCAAGGGCCAGTTCGTCAGCGTCAACATCGCGGCCGTGCCCGACACGCTGCTCGAGGCCGAGTTCTTCGGCTTCGCCCCCGGCGCGTTCACCGGTGCCGACAAGCGAGGGCGCGAAGGCAAGTTCAAGCTGGCCGACGGCGGCAGCCTGTTCCTCGACGAAATCGGCGACATGCCGCTGGGCCTGCAGGCCAAGCTGTTGCGCGCGTTGCAGGAAGGCGAGATCGAGCCGCTGGGCTCCAACAAGCTGATTCCCTTCGACGCGCGCGTGATCGCCGCCACCTCGCGCGACCTGCCCGAGCTGGTGCGGCGCGGCCTGTTCCGCGAAGACCTGTATTACCGCCTCAACGTGCTGCCGCTGCGCGTGCCACCGCTGCGCGAGCGGCGCAGCGACATCCCGGCGCTGGTCGAAGCGCTGGGCGAAGACATGGCGCTGCGTAGCGGCGAGGCGCCGCCCGAGCTCACACCCGATGCGCTCGCGCTGCTGGCCGGCCAGCACTGGCGCGGCAACATCCGCGAGCTGCGCAACGTGCTGGAGCAGGTGACGATGCGCAGCGACTCGCAGCGCATCGATGCGGCCCAGCTCGAACGCATCCTGCGCGAGGCAGGGCTGGAACAGATCGAAGCGCCCGACACCTCGCACAGCCTGCGCGACGTGGACCAGGAGGCCGCGCTGCTGCGCCCGCTGTCGCAGCAGGTGGCCGAGCTGGAACGCAAGGCGATCGCCGCCGCGCTCGAAAGCACCGCCGGCAACAAGCTCGCGACCTCGCGGCTGCTCGGCATCTCGCGCGCCACGTTGTACGAGCGCATGACCGGGATGGGCTTGTCATGAGCGTGAAGGCGTTGCGTTCCACCTTCGGCCCGAACTGCCACTGGTGCGGCCTGCCGATGGATTTCGACGAGCCGCACGGGCGCCCCGAGTCGGCCACCATCGAACACCTGCTCGACGCCACGCTGGGCGGCGTGCGCCAGCAGAAGCACCGGCGGCTCGCGCATGCGGTGTGCAACCACACGCGCAACGCGCTGCGGATGCAGGCGGAGCGCGAGTTCGAAGGCTGGCTCGCGGCGCGCCGCGACTCTGCTGGGAAACCCTGACTGATTAAAAGACAGTTGTCTGAAAACAAGACAACACGAATGCACTGAAATCAGGCGAAACCGGTTGCGCCCGAATGAGGAAGCCTTTGTTATCAATGGCTTAGGTGGGTGGCACGAACTGTGCAATATTCAGTCACCTTTATCAGGAGACAAGACATGCACCGTCGCCACCTCATCGCCCTAGCCGCCCTAGCCGCCCTGGGCGCCACCGCCGCAACCCTGCCCGCCTGGGCCCAATCGAACGAGATCCGCATCGCCCACGTCTACAGCAAGACCGGCGCGCTGGAGGCCTACGGCAAGCAGACCCAGACCGGCCTGATGATGGGCCTGAACTACGCCACCGGCGGCACGATGATGGTCAACGGCAAGAAGCTCGTGGTCCTCGAGAAGGACGACCAGGGCAAGCCCGACCTGGGCAAGTCGCTGCTGGCCGCCGCGTACTCCGACGACAAGGCCGCGCTCGCGGTCGGCCCGACCGCTTCGGGCGTGGCACTGGCCATGCTGCCGGTGGCCGAGGAGTACAAGAAGATCCTGATCGTCGAGCCCGCCGTGGCCGACTCGATCACCGGCGACAAGTGGAACAAGTACATCTTCCGCACCGGCCGCAACTCGAGCCAGGACGCCATCTCCAACGCCGTGGCCATCGACAAGGCCGGCGTCACCGTCGCCACGCTCGCACAAGACAACGCCTTCGGCCGCGACGGCGTGAAGGCCTTCGGCGCCGCGCTGAAGAAAGCCAAGCTCGCGCACGAGGAATACCTGCCGCCCACGACCACCGACTTCACGGCCGGCGCGCAGCGCCTGATCGACAAGCTGAAGGACCAGCCGGGCCGCAAGATCATCTGGATCGTCTGGGCCGGCGCGGGCAACCCGTTCAAGATCGTCGACCTCGACCTGAAGCGCTACGGCATCGAGATCGCCACCGGCGGCAACATCCTGCCGGCGATGGCGGCCTACAAGTCGCTGCCGGGCATGGAAGGCGCGGCCTACTACTACTTCGGCATTCCGAAGAACCCGGTGAACGAGGCGCTGGTCGCGGCCCACTACAAGGAATTCAAGACGCCGCCGGACTTCTTCACGGCCGGCGGTTTCTCGGCCGCGATGGCGGTGGTGACGGCGCTGAAGAAGACCAACGGCGACACCAACACCAACAAGCTCATCAGCACCATGGAAGGCATGAGCTTCGACACGCCCAAGGGCAAGATGACCTTCCGAAAGGAAGACCATCAGGCGATGCAGTCGATGTACCACTTCAAGATCAAGGCCGACCCCGCCTTCGCGTGGGGCGTACCGGAGCTGGTGCACGAGATCAAGCCCGAAGAGATGGACATCCCCATCAAGAACAAGCGCTGAACACGGCGCTGATCGCCCCCTGAACCCGCGGCGCGCATGCAGGCGCCGCCCCCTTTCGCCCCGGATGGCCGCCGGGCGAAGCGCCAGCCTGCGTCCGCGCACGCCGGCGTGCTCCACGGTCGATTCGTCAGTCTGCAAGCAAGCGTTCGATACATAAACCAATAGGAGACAGCGATGCCAGCGATGCGAAGAAATGCGATGTGGAAGGGGTTTGCCGCAGCAGCGGTGATCACGGCGGCGGTGCAGGCCGCTACAGCGGCCGTGCCGCTGCCGGCGCTCGGCGCCAATCCGGCGGAGGTGAGCGTGTCCGGCCTGTCGGCCGGCGGCTTCATGGCGGTGCAACTGCACGTGGCGTATTCGGCCACCTTCAAGCGCGGCGCGGGCGTCGTTGCCGGCGGTCCGTACTACTGCGCCGAAGGCTCGGTGCTCAATGCCACCGGGCGCTGCATGACGCACAGCACCAGCATTCCGGTGTCGACGCTCGTGAGCACCACCAACAGCTGGGCCGCCAGCGGTGCGATCGACCCGGTGTCGAACCTCACCAACTCCAAGGTGTACCTGTTCTCGGGCACCTCCGACAACACCGTCAAGCAGCCGGTGATGGACGACCTGAAGACCTATTACCAGAGCTTCGTGCCGGCCGCCAACACGGTCTACAAGAACAACCTCGGCGCGGGCCACGCGATGGTCACCGACGACTACGGCGGCGCCTGCAGCACCACGGCCGCGCCGTACATCAACAACTGCGGCTTCGATCTCGCGGGCGAGATCCTCACGCAGCTGTACGGCCCGCTGAACCCGCGCAACAACGGCACGCTCGGCGGCACCTTCACCGAGTTCAACCAGTCGGAGTTCGTCACCGGCCACGGCGTGGCCGCCACCGGCTGGCTCTACGTGCCGCAGGCCTGCACCACCACCTCGTGCCGCGTGCACCTGGTGCTGCACGGCTGCAAGCAGAACTACACCGACGTGAGCGACCAGTACGTCAAGAAGACGGGCTACAACCGCTGGGCCGACACCAACAACATCATCCTGATCTACCCGCAGACCAGCACCGCGGCCACCAACAGCTGCTGGGACTGGTGGGGCTACGACAGCGCCAACTACGCCAAGAAGTCGGGTCCGCAGATGGCCGCCATGAAGGCGATGATCGACCGCGTGACCGGTTCGGCCGGCGGCGGCGGGTTGCCGGCACCCACGGGCGTGGGCACCTCGGGCGCGACCAGCAGCAGCATGGTCATCGGCTGGGCCGGCGTCTCGGGTGCCAGTGGCTACAACGTGTACCGCGGCGGCAGCAAGGTCAACGCCTCGCCGGTGGCCGGCACCAGCTACACCGACACCGGCCTGGCCGCGTCGACCACCTACAGCTGGACCGTGGCCGCACTGAACGCGAGCAACGTCGAGGGCGCGATGTCGGCGGCCGCCACGGGCGCGACCACGGCGGGTTCGGGTGGCGGTGGGGGCACGTGCTACACCGCGAGCAACTACACGCACACCATCGCCGGGCGCGCCTATGCGCTGTGGGGCCTGACCTATGCCAACGGCTCGGGCCAGTCGATGGGCCTGTGGAACATCTACGCCATGACCACGCTGAAGCAGACGGGCACCAACTACTACGTGATCGGCACCTGTTGAGGCCGCTCACCGAGCACTGATTTTTTCGATTCGCAAGGACCTTTTCACAATGCTTGAGACCCGGGATCTGACCATCCGCTTCGGAGGGCACGTGGCCGTCAACAGCGTGAGCTGCGCATTCGCGCCAGGCACGCTGACGGCCATCGTCGGCCCCAACGGCGCGGGCAAGACCACTTACTTCAACCTGATCTCCGGGCAGCTCAAGGCCACGGCCGGCACGGTGTCGCTCGACGGGCAACCGTTGTCGCACCTGTCGCCGTCGGCGCGCACGCACGCCGGGCTGGGCCGCGCGTTCCAGCTCACCAACCTGTTCCCGAACCTCACGGTGCTGGAGAACGTGCGGCTCGCCGTGCAGGCCACGCGTGCCGGCGCGCACCGCCACGGGCTCAACCTGTGGAGCATCTGGAGCGACCACAAGGCGCTGACCGAACGCGCCGACCAGATCCTGACCGACGTGGCGCTGGAGCCGCGCGCCCACGCCACGGTGGCCAGCCTGCCGCACGGCGACCAGCGCAAGCTCGAGGTGGCGCTGCTGATGGCGCTCGAGCCCAAGGTCTTCATGTTCGACGAGCCCACGGCCGGCATGCACGCGGCCGAGGCACCCGTCATCCTCGACCTGATCCGCAAGCTCAAGCAGGACAAGACCAAGACCATCCTGCTGGTCGAACACAAGATGGACGTGGTGCGCGAACTCGCGGACCGCATCATCGTGCTGCACAACGGCACGCTCGTGGCAGACGGCGAACCGGCCGAGATGATCGCCTCGCCCGTGGTGCAAGAGGCCTACCTGGGCATCGCGAAGGAGGCCGCATGAGTGCCGACAACCTGTTGACCCTCGAAGGCGTGCAGACGCACATCGGGGCGTACCACATCCTGCACGGCGTCGACCTGGCCGTGCCCAGGGGCCAGCTCACCATGCTGCTGGGCCGCAACGGCGCGGGCAAGACCACCACGCTGCGAACCATCATGGGCCTGTGGCATGCGTCGCAGGGCAGGGTGCAGTTCGACGGCAAGGACATCACGGCCATG
This sequence comes from Variovorax sp. YR752, assembly GCF_943372545.1. NCBI lineage: Bacteria > Pseudomonadati > Pseudomonadota > Betaproteobacteria > Burkholderiales > Comamonadaceae > Variovorax > Variovorax sp. YR752. Next base: position 6,860 of record NZ_CALRZC010000032.1, read on the forward strand.
CACACGCCGCAGATCGCCGGACTCGGCGTGGCCTACGTGCCCGAGAACATGGGCATCTTTTCCGACCTCACGGTGAAGGAGAACATGGTGCTGGCCGCGCGCGGCGCGAAGAACGCCGACGCCATCGACGACACGCGCCTGAAGTGGATCTTCAAGCTCTTCCCCGCGGTCGAGAAATTCTGGAACCACCCGGCCGGCAAGCTGTCGGGCGGGCAAAAGCAGATGCTGGCCGTGTCGCGCGCCATCGTCGAGCCGCGCCAGCTGCTCATCATCGACGAGCCGAGCAAGGGCCTGGCGCCCGTGATGATCAACAACATGATCGAAGCCTTCGGCGAGCTCAAGCGCAGCGGCGTGACGATCCTGCTGGTCGAACAGAACATCCACTTCGCCCAGCGCCTGGGCGACACCGTCGCGGTGATGGACAACGGCCGCGTGGTGCACAGCGGCTCGATGGCCGCGTTTTCCGCCGATGCGCAACTGCAGCAATCGCTGCTCGGACTTGCCCTATGAAACTCGACTTCGACTGGAAGCCACTGCTTCTCGCCCCCGTTCTCGCGCTCGTCGCGCTGCCGCTCACGGGCTCGTTCTCGACCTGGCTCACGCTCACGGTGGCGGGCCTGGCGATGGGCATGATCATCTTCATCATCGCCTCGGGCCTCACGCTGGTGTTCGGCCTGATGGACGTGCTCAACTTCGGCCACGGCGTGTTCATTGCGCTGGGCGCCTTCGTGGCCAGCAGCGTGCTCGGCCTCATGGGCGACTGGACCGGCTCGGGCGAGCTGTGGCGCAACCTCGTGGCCGTGTTCCCGGCCATGCTGGCCGCGATGGCGGTGGCCGGCGCCATCGGCCTGGCCTTCGAGCGCTTCATCGTGCGGCCGGTGTACGGCCAGCACCTGAAGCAGATCCTCATCACGATGGGCGGCATGATCATCGGCGAGGAGCTCATCAAGGTGATCTGGGGCCCGGCGCAGATTCCGCTGCCGCTGCCCGAGGCGCTGCGCGGCTCGCTGCTGATCGGCGATGCCGCCATCAGCAAGTACCGGCTGCTCGCCGTTGCGGTCGGCGTGGTGGTGTTCGGCGTGCTCGCCTGGACGCTGGGCCGCACCAAGATCGGCCTGCTCATCCGCGCCGGCGTGCAAGACCGCGAGATGGTCGAGTCGCTGGGCTACCGAATCGGCCGGCTCTTCGTCGGCGTGTTCGTGGTGGGCAGTGCGCTGGCTGGTCTGGGCGGCGTGATGTGGGGGCTGTTCCAGCAGAACCTGGTGCCGCAGATGGGCGCGCAGGTCAACGTGCTGATCTTCATCGTGATCATCATCGGCGGGCTGGGCTCGACCGGCGGGGCGCTGCTCGGCGCGCTGCTGGTGGGGCTCATGACCAACTACATCGGCTTCCTGCTGCCCACGCTCACGCAGTTCGCGAGCATCTTCCTCATGGTGGCCGTGCTGCTGTGGCGCCCGCAGGGCGTATACCCCGTGGCGAACCGTTGAGGAGAAAGCCGTCATGTTCCTGAAACGACTTCTCTCCAACGACATGCCGCGCAGCCGCCTGTTGGCGCTGCTGCTGGTGGCGCTGTTCCTGGCGCTGGCGTTCGCGCCGTTCCTGTTCCCGGGCGTGAAGGCGCTGAGCGTCGCGGCCAAGATCCTGGTGTTCGTGGTGCTGGTCGCGAGCTTCGACCTGCTCTTGGGCTACACCGGCATCGTGAGCTTCGCGCACACGATGTTCTTCGGCATCGGCGCCTACGGCATCGCCATCTCGGCCTCGCGGCTCGGGCCCAACTGGGGCGCGGTGCTGGTGGGGCTGGGCGCGTCGCTCGCCATCTCGCTGGTGCTCTCGCTGGCCATCGGCTTGTTCTCGCTGCGGGTGCGTGCGATCTTCTTCGCGATGATCACGCTGGCCGTGGCCTCGGCGTTCCAGACGCTGGCCTCGCAGCTGTCGGACTTCACCGGCGGCGAAGACGGCCTGACCTTCAAGCTGCCCGAGCTGATCTCGCCGAGCTTCGAGTTCGCCGAAGAGCCGTTCCTCGGCGTCTCGCTCGACGGGCGGCTGCTGTGCTACTACCTGTTGTTCGTGGCGGCGGTGGTGCTGGTGCTGGCGATGCTGCGCATCGTGAACTCGCCCTTCGGCCGCGTGCTGCAGGCCATCCGCGAGAACGAGTTCCGTGCCGAGGCCATCGGCTACCGCGTGGTGGTGTACCGCACCACAGCGGCCGTGCTGTCGGCACTGTTCGCCACGCTGGCCGGCGCGATGCTCGCCATCTGGCTGCGCTACAACGGACCCGACACCTCGCTGAGCTTCGAGATCATGATCGACGTGCTGCTCATCGTGGTGATCGGCGGCATGGGCACGATCTACGGCGCCGCCATCGGCGCGGTGCTGTTCGTGGTGGCGCAGAGCTACCTGCAGGACCTGCTGCGCATGGGCAGCGAAGCCGCCAGCGGCCTGCCGTGGCTCGCGGCGCTGCTGTCGCCCGACCGCTGGCTGCTGTGGCTGGGCGTGCTGTTCGTGCTGTCGGTGTACTACTTTCCGACCGGCATCGTCGGCAAGCTGAGGGCGAGGGCGGCGAAATGAATGACGGCAATAACAACAGCACCATGACGCCGACATCGCACTACGCCCAGCTCTGCGGCCGTGAAATCCACTGGCTCGATTGGGGCGCCGCCAACGCGCCCGTCGTCATCGCCTGGCACGGCCTGGCGCGCACCAGCCGCGACATGGACGAACTGGCGCAGCACTTCGCGGCGCGCGGCTTCCGCGTGATCTGCCCCGACACCCTGGGGCGTGGCCTGAGCCAGTGGAGCCCCGCGCCCGACGACGAATACACGCTCGCGTTCTACGCACGCCTGGCCAACGCGCTGTGCGACGAGCTGCGGCTGGGCCGCGTGCACTGGGTGGGCACGTCGATGGGCGGCGCGATCGGCACGGTCTGCGCGTCGGGCCTGTTCGAGCCGCGCATGAAGGCGCGCATCGCCAGCCTCACGCTCAACGACAACGCACCGCAGCTCGCGCAGGCCGCCATCGAGCGCATCCGCGCCTATGCCGGTGACCCGCCGGCCTTCGACACCGTGGCCGAACTCGAGGCTTTTTTCCGCACGGTCTACAAGCCCTACGGCTGGCTCAGCGATGCGCAGTGGCGCCGCTTGACCGAAAGCTCCACGCGCCGCCTGGCCGACGGCCGCGTCACGCCGCACTACGACCCGGCGATGGTCAAGCAGTTCAGCGCGCACGACAACGACTACCTGATCTGGCCGCACTACGACGTGATCGAGGCGCCGGTGCTGTGCCTGCGCGGCGCCGAGTCCGACCTGGTGCTGCCCGAGGTGATCGACGAGATGCACCGGCGCGGGCCGGGCGCGGCCGGGCGCCTGCAGGTGATCGAGGTTGCGGGCTGCGGCCACGCGCCCGCGCTCAACGTGGCGGAGCAACTGGACCCGATCGAAGGGTTTATTCGCGCGGCCGGTCGTTGAAGGCACGGCCGGATCACAATCCGGCCGACTTCAACTCCAAGACCACCTCGCCATGGCCCTCTCGATGTACGACCTGTCCGTGCCGGTTTTCACGCGCGGACTCGGCCAGCTGACCCACCTGCTCGACAAAGGCCTCGCGCATGCGAAGGCCCAGGGCATTGATCCGGCGACGCTGGTCGACGCGCGCCTCGCGCCCGACATGCTCACGCTGGCCGGCCAGATCCAGCGCGCGAGCGACGCCTCGAAGCTGGGCACGGCGCGCATCGCGGGCATCACCGCGCCGAGCTTTCCCGACGAGGAAAAGACCTGGGACGATCTGCTGGCGCGCATCGCGAAGACGCAGGACTTTCTGGCGACCGTGGACCGTGCGCTCATCGACGGCCAGGAAGAACGCCCCGTGACCATCAAGGCGCGCGAAGGCGAAGCGCACTTCACCGCGCAGCGCTACCTGCTGCAGTTCGCGCTGCCGAACTTCTTCTTCCACGTGACCACCGCCTACGACGTGCTGCGCCACAAGGGCGTACCCGTCGGCAAGATGGACTATCTCGGTCGCTTCTGAGTTCGTTCAGGCGCGGCGTGCCGCCAGCCCGTACATCAGCGGAATGCGCGGCATGCCTTCGGGCGGGGCCATGCGGCGCCCGCCCATGTCGCGCATGCCCTCGAAGGGCTTCCAGCCGTTGGTATACGGGTACTCCTCGAAGCGCTCGATGGCCAGGCCCGCCTGCGCGAGCGCGGTCGTCACCTGGCCCACGCCCCAGGTGAACTCGAAGCTCGGGTGCGGGTTGCGAAAGCCCTGCACGCCGGGCATGGGGCGGTCGTCCGGCACGAGGCCATCGCCCGACTCGGCCACGTAGTCGCCTACGCCTTCCTCGGGCACGGGCGCGTCGTTGAAGTAGTCGTAGTGAAACTTCCACTGCGGATCGAACACCAGCGCGAACGGGTGGAACTCGACGATCACGAAGCGCCCGCCGGGTTTCAGCAGCTGTGCCACGCCGCGCGCCCAGGCACCGAGGTCGGACAGCCAGCACAGCGTGCCGTACGAACAGAACACGAGGTCGTGGCGCTCGTTGCGTGCGGCAGCGGCCTCGAAGTAGTCGTAGACGTCCGCGCGTTCGAAGCGCGCGGCAACGCCCGAGTCGGTCGAAAGTTTGGTAGCGAAGTCGATGGCTTCGTCGGAGATGTCGACACCGGTCACGCGTGCACCACGGCGCGCGATGCTCAGGCTGTCTTGCCCCGCGTTGCACTGCAGGTGCAGCACCGAGAGGCCGTTCACGTCGCCGAGCAGGGCGCTCTCTTCTGGGAACAGCGTGGAGCCGCCCGCGCGGAAGAAGGCGGCCTGGTCGCCCTTGTGGCTGTTGTGCGCGACCGTGGCCGCGTTCCACGACTGGCGGTTGGCTTCGTGCAGGTCTTTCTTCATGGTGTGGTCGTGTCTTGTCGGGTCGGCCAGCCCGCCAGGTGGCGTTCGGCAATGCCCGTGAGTGCGGTGATCCACGCCGGGCTGTCGTTGAGGCAGGGGATGTAGCCGAAGCGCTCGCCGCCCGCGTGCAGGAAGGCTTCGCGGCCTTCCATCGCGATCTCTTCGAGTGTTTCGAGGCAGTCGGCCGGAAAGCCCGGGCACACCACGTCGACGTGCTTCACGCCGCTCGCGCCGAGTTCGTGCAATGTCGGCTCGGTGTAGGGCTCCAGCCACTTGGCGCGGCCGAAGCGCGACTGGAAGGTCGTGCGGTACTGCGGGGACGACAGGCCCAGCCGCGCCGCGAGCAGGCGTGCGGTCTCGAGGCACTGCGCCTCGTAGGGATCGCCGAGCGCGATGTTGCGCGCGGGAATGCCGTGGAAGCTCATCACCAGCAGCTCGCCGCGGCCTTCGGTCGTCCAGTGCTTCTCGATGCCTTGCGCGAGCGCTTCGATGTAGGCGGGGTCGTCGTGGTACTGGTTGACGAAGCGGAATTCGGGAATGCGGCGTTGCTTGCGGCTCCAGTCGTTCACCGCATCGATCACGCTCGCGGTGGTCGTGGCCGAATACTGCGGGTAGGCCTGCAGCACCAGTACGCGCGTCGCGCCCTCGGCTTGCAGCGCATCGAGCCGCGAGGCAATCGACGGGTTGGCGTAGCGCATCGCGTCGCGCACCGTCACGCGGTGGCCGCGTTCGCCGAGCCAGCCGGCCAGCAGGGTGGCCTGCTTCTGCGTCCAGACCTTGAGCGGCGAGCCCTCGGGCAGCCAGATGCTCGCGTACTTCGCGGCCGATTTCGCGGGCCGCGTGCGCAGGATGATGCCGTGCAGGATCAGCGCCCACAGCACCTTGGGAATCTCGACCACGCGCGGGTCGCCCAGGAAGTCGGCGAGGTAGGGGCGCACCGCGGCGGCGGTGGGTGCATCGGGCGAACCGAGGTTGCACCAGAGCACGGCGGTGCGGTCGTTCTTGCTGTTCTGACTGTCTTGGGGGGCGAGAGGCATGCGATATTCTCGGGCATGACTTCCGCTTCCCCGGCGCCCGGCGGCGCCACGCCGCTCGACATCTCGCGCATTTCGGCGATCTCGCTCGACCTCGACGACACGCTGTGGCCGATCTGGCCGACCATCGAACGCGCCGAGCGCGTGCTGCACGAATGGCTGTTGCGCGAGGCGCCCAAGACGGCCTCGCTGCTGCTCACGCCGGGCGTGCTGCGCGAACTGCGCGAAGCCACCGCCAAGGAGCGCTCCGACCTCGCGCACGACCTGAGCGCGCTGCGCCGCGAGTCGATCCGCACGGCGCTCACGCGCGCGGGCGAAGACCCGGCGCTGGCCGACCCGGCCTTCGATGCTTTCTTTGAAGAGCGCCAGCGCGTCACGCTGTATGACGACGCGCTGCCGGCGCTCAAGTGGCTCAGCGAGCGCTACCCGCTGGTGGCGGTGTCGAACGGCAACGCCGACATCCACAAGACCGGCGTCGGTCGGTGGTTCCGCACCGCCTTCAATGCGCGCGCCTTCGGCAGCGGCAAACCGCACGCACCGATCTTCCGCGCCGCGGCGGCCTCGGTCGGCCTGCTGCCCAAAGACGTGCTGCACGTGGGCGACGATGCCGCGCTCGACGTGGTGGGCGCGCTCAACGCCGGCATGCAGGCCGCGTGGCTGGTGCGCGACGAGCGCCCGTGGGAACACGGCGCGCGTCCGCAGCTGATCGTGCCCAACCTGCACGCGCTGTGCATCGCGCTGGGCGCCTGAGCTTTCTTCGGGTCAGCGGAACACGGGTCGGAAGAAGCTGCGCTCGTAGCTGACGATGCAGCGCGTTTCCTCCGCGTAGCGGAAGGCGGCCTGGCAGTCGGCGTCCTGCATCGAGTCGGCGCGGTAGGTTTCGTACGCGGCCAGACTGGGGAAGCTGAACATCGCCAGCGCGACGTTGTTCGCGCCTTCGGACGGCAGGAAGTAGCCGTGGTGCTGGCCGCCGAACTTCTCGACCAGTGGAATCCAGAGCTTGCCGTAGTGCTCGAATTCCTTGAGCTTGAAGGGATCGACGATGTAGCGCAGGTAGCAGGTGATCATGGGTGACGGGGGTCTAGGGACTATCGGCACGGCCTCAGCGGCGCGCGGCTGCCCGGACTATAGTTTTGCGGCTGCCTTCTTTCACTGCTTTCTTCGTCGCGTCCGCGCGAATTTCCTCCCATGCATCTCTCCACCTGGCTCCTCTTTTGCGGCGTGACTCTGCTCGTCGCCTTCACGCCCGGCCCGGCCGTGCTGCTCGCGGTCTCCAACGCCATCACCGTCGGTCCGCGCCGCGCGATGATCAGTTCACTGGGCAATGCCTGCGGGCTCTTCCTGGTGTCGGCCGCCGCGATGGGCGGACTGGGCGTGGTGCTCAACACCTCGGCCACGGCCTTTATGGTGCTGAAGGTGGCGGGCGCGGGCTACCTCGTGTACCTGGGCATCCGGCAATGGCGCAGCCGCACGAGCGTGTTCGCCGAGCTGCAGCCTTCGGGTGCACCAGCGCCTTCGCGCTCTGCGCGCCGGCTGTTCGGGCATGGCGTGACGGTGGCGCTGACCAACCCCAAGGGCATCCTGTTCTTCTCGGCGCTGTTCCCGCAGTTCCTCACGCACGACGCGCCGATCCTCACGCAGTTCGCCGTGCTCACCACGACCTTCGCGGCCGGCTCGGTGCTGGCGCACGGCTCGTACGTGCTGCTGGCGCGCCTGCTGAAGAAGCAGTTCGCGAACCCGAAGCGCGCCAAGCTTTTCAACCGCGTGTCGGGCGGTGCTTTCGTGCTGTTGGGGTTGAGTCTGCTGCGCCTGCGCAACAAGACGGCCTGAGTCGGCCGTCGCTTTTCAGTCGAGCCCGAAGCGCTCGCGCAGCGCCGCGCAGAAATCGGCGGTGCCGCTGAGCGAGAGCGTGAGGGTGTCCAGGCGCGGGTTCTCTTCCTGCGTGCGCTGCACGTCGCAGTCCCACATCGCGCCTTCATCGAGCGCGCCGCGCGCGCCGGGGAAGGTGGTCTCGGCCCAGGCCAGCACCAGATCGATCTCGGCTTCCACCTCGGGCGTGCGCTCGGGCTGGGTCGAGGCCATGGCGTCGAAGGTGCCGTGGTCTTCGGTGTCTTCGCTGTAGTCGAAATCGAGGTAACGCAGGGTCGTGGTCATGAGGTCACGGTGTGGCCAGCGCGCGCGCGACGGCCAGTCCGTTGAGGACGGCGCCTTCGAGCGTGGCGGGGTAAGGGCCTTCGGTGTAGTCGCCGCAAGCCAGCAGCCCCGGCGCGATGGTGGCCGGCGGACGTGCCAGGCCGGGCGTGCAGGCGAAGGTGGCGCGTTTTTCGACCACGGTCTGGATCGGCGTGAGGCCCGGCTGACCGAGTTGCGCGCCGGCTTGGGCGAGCACCTGTTTCTCGAGCGTCTCGCGCGGCGTTTCGTTGGCGCTCACGACGAAGGCGAGCACGCCCGCCGGTCCGCCGAGCTGGCCGCGGTCGAACACGAACTGGGCCGGTGCGCTGCCCGGCTGGCTGCGCAGCGCGAGCATTGGCTCGGCCAGCGGCGCGGCGCCGCGCACGTAGACCGTGGCAATCGCCTCGAAGCGCAGCGATTCGGTGACGTTGCACCAGCGCGACGCAGCGGGCAGGCCGGTGGCACGCGCGAGCCGCGCGGCGTCCCAGGGGGCGCCCGCGAGCACGGCCTGGTCGAAGAGTTCGTCGTCGACGCGCCACTGATCACCTTCGGGCGCGATGGCGCGCACGCGGTGGCCGATGCGCGTGGTGGCGCCATGCTGGGCGAGCCACGCCAGCGCGGCATCGGGCAGCAGCGCGCCCAGGTCGACGCGCGGCAGCAGCAAGTCGGCACCGCCGCGCCCGCTGAACAGCGCGTCGTGCAGCACGCGCAGGAACACCTGGCCGCTCGATTGCGACACCGGCGTGTTGAGTGCCGAAACGCACAGCGGCTCGATCAGCTCCTGCATCACGCGCGGCGTGAGGCCGGTGCAGAGCGTGGCAACGCTCGTGCCGGGCGCGCAGCGAAAGCCTGCGAGGCGCCAGCGCACGGCGGTGGACAGCAGCGTGGCCTTGTCGCGCCAACTCCAGCCGCGCGCGGTGAAGATGCCGATCAGCAGGTCGAGCGGCGGCGGACGGCCCGCGGGCAGCTGCAGCCCGCCGCCGTCGGCAAAGCGCAGCGAGAGCGGCAGGCGCTGCAGGGCGGTGTCGACGTCCACACCCACGTCGCGCATGAGCGCCAGCGTGGCGGTGTAGGCGCCGATCAGGATGTGCTGGCCGTTGTCGAGCGCCATGCCATGCATGTGGTCGACCCGCCGCGCGCGCCCGCCGGCCATCGGCGCGGCTTCGAACAGGGTGACGGCGTGGCCGAGGCGCGTGGCCTCGACGGCGCAGGCGAGGCCGGCCCAGCCGGCGCCGATGACGGCGAGCCTCATCGGCACGAAAGATGGGGCGTCATATCCGGCCGAGCGCCTGGACTTTCCATGCGAGCCACAGCTTGCGCACGGGGGTGAGGCTGACGCGCTGGTTCAGCACCTGGAAGTCGTCGCGCTCGATCTCGCGCAGCAGCGTGCGGTAGATGCTGGCCATCATCAGGCCGGGTTTCTGGGTGCGGCGGTCGGCCAGCGGGAGCAGGGCCAGCGCTTCGTCGTAGGCGGCGTGGGCACGCTGGGCCTGGAACTTCATGAGCGCGACAAAACGGTCGGAGTGGATGCGGTTGAGGATCTCGTGCGCCTTCACGTCGAACTGCTGCAGCTCGTTGACGGGCAGGTAGATGCGACCGCGCAGCGCGTCTTCGCCCACGTCGCGCAGGATGTTGGTGAGCTGCAGCGCCAGGCCGAGCTTGTGGGCGTAGGCGGTGGTCTGCGGATCTGTCTGGCCGAAGATGCGCGCCGCGACTTCGCCCACCACGCCGGCCACGAGGTGGCAGTAGCGCGCGAGGCCGGGGAAGTCGAGGTAGCGGGTCTGGTCCAGGTCCATCTGGCAGCCGTCGATCACCTCGTGGAGCTGGCGCGCCTCGATGCCGTAGGCCGCGGCATGCGGCATGAGCGCCTGCATGACCGGGTGGCGCGGCGTGCCGGCAAAAGCCTGGGCGACTTCGGTGCGCCACCAGGCGAGCTTGGTGGCAGCCACGCCGGGGTCGGAAACCTCGTCGACCACGTCGTCGACCTCGCGGCAGAAGGCATAAAAAGCCGTGATCGCGGCGCGACGCGGCTTGGGCAGGAACAGGAAGGCGTAATAGAAACTGCTGCCCGAAGCGGCGGCCTTGTCTTGCACGTATTGCTCGGGATTCATCGGGGAGGCGCTGCTTTCATGGGGCGTGATTGTCTCCGCATCCGCCATGCCTTCCAGAGCAGCACGGGTGCATCGGCTTTGCCGACGGTGGGGCGCTGCGTGAAGGTGTCGAAGCCCAGGTCCTCGATCTTGTCGAGGATGCGCAGGCCGCCCTGCACAACGAGGCGCAGCTCCCAGCCCACGCGGCCCGGCAGGCGGTGCACGAGCGGGGCGCCCTCGGTCATGAGTTCGCGCGCCCAGAAGGCCACCACGGCGATCAGGTTGATCGCCTCCTGCGGCGGCGGGGCCGGCGACAGCGGTTCGAAGACCTTGAAATGCTCCGACGTCAGGCCGCGCCGCGCGCAGTCGGTGCGCGGAAAGTAGAAGCGCCCGCGCGGCAGGTCGACGCTCGGGTCCTGCCAGAAGTTGATGAGCTGCAGCGCGCTGCAGATGGCGTCGCTCTGGGCCAGCGCCTGCGCATCGGTCACGCCGTACAGGTGCAGCAGCAGCCGGCCGACCGGGTTGGCGGAGCGGCGGCAGTAGTCGAGCAGCTCGGCGCGGTCGGCATACGTGCCGCGGTCGCGCGTTTTCTCGATGTCCTGCATGAAGGCGCTGAGCAGGTCGGCGAGCAGGTCTTCGGGCAGGCGGTACTCGGTGATGGCCCAGGCCAACGGGCCGAACACATGGGGCCAACGCGAGTCGGGCAATGCTTCGCCGCGCGCGGCGGCAGCCAGTTCCTCGCGGTAGGCGCGCAGCTCGGCCAGGCGCGCATCGGGCGAGGCGTCGCCTTCGTCGGCGATGTCGTCGGCGGTGCGGGCAAAGTGGTAGATCGCGGCGATCGGTGGGCGCAGGTGCGGCGGGCACAGCCACGAGGCCACGGGGAAGTTTTCGTAATGGGCCGGCGCGGCGGCATGACGGGGATTGGCGGGGGGAGTGGCGGACACGCCACGATTGTCGGCGACGTCATGTCCGGGCACTATGCTGGCGGCGTCGCCACTTTCCATCTCTCTTTCGCCCATGACGATGAAAGCAACTGCCGCGGCTTCCGGGACTGCGCTTCCCGCTTCGGGCGACACCGCACATCCGGCCGGGCCGGGTCTGATGATCGCGGCGCTGGGCGTCGTCTTCGGCGACATCGGCACCTCGCCGCTGTATGCCTTCAAGGAGACGATGAACCCCGAGCACGGCGTGCCGTTCTCGCCCGACGCGGTGCTGGGCCTGCTCTCGTTGATCTTCTGGGGCCTGATGTTCGTGGTGACGCTCAAGTACGTGGTGTTCGTGCTGCGCGCGGACCACGACGGCGAGGGCGGCATCCTGGCGCTGCAGGCGCTGGCGCGCAACGCGGTCTCGGGGCCCAAGACCCGGCCCTGGGTGTGGCGCGGGATCGGGCTGCTGGGCCTGGTGGGCGCGGCCATGTTCTACGGCGACAGCCTGATCACGCCGGCCATCTCGGTGCTGTCGGCGGTCGAGGGCCTGGAGGTGCAGGCGCCGGTGCTGCAGCGCGCGGTGATCCCGATCACGGTGGCGATCCTCATCGGGCTGTTCATGGTGCAGAAAAAAGGCACCGGCGTGGTCGGCAAGATCTTCGGGCCGGTGATGCTGCTGTGGTTCCTGGTGCTGGGCCTGTCCGGCCTCTGGCAGGTGCTGCAGCAACCGCAGGTGCTGGCGGCGCTCGATCCGCGCCGGGCGGTGGGCTTCCTGGTCGAGCACCGGGCGCAATCGCTCGCGGTGCTGGGCGCGGTGTTCCTGGCGTTCACGGGCGGCGAGGCGCTGTATGCCGACATGGGGCACTTCGGCGCCAGGCCGATCCGGCTGGCGTGGATCTTCATCGCGCTGCCGGGGCTGGTGCTCAACTACTTCGGGCAGGGCGCGCTGGTGCTGGCGAACCCGGCGGCCATCGACAACCCGTTCTTCCGGCTCTTTCCGTCGTGGGGCGTGCTGCCGATGGTGGTGCTGGCCGCCATGGCCACCGTGATCGCGTCGCAGGCGGTGATCTCAGGCGCCTTCTCGCTCACCGCGCAGGCGATGCGCATGGGCTACCTGCCGCGCATGCGCGTGGTGCAGACCTCGGGCACGGCCATCGGGCAGATCTACGTGCCCGCCGTCAACTGGCTGCTGATGGTCGGCGTGCTGCTGCTGGTGCTGGGCTTTCGCAGTTCGGGCGCGCTGTCGGCGGCGTATGGCATCGCGGTGTCGATCACGATGGTGACGACCACGCTCCTGGCCGGCATCGTGGCCTGGGGCCTGTGGCGCTGGAACAAGGTGGCGGTGGTGGTCGGCGTGCTGGCCTTCGCGGCGGTCGACCTGACCTTCGTGGTGTCCAACAGCCTGAAGGTGGCCGAGGGCGGCTGGCTGACGTTGGCGGTGGCGGCCGGGGTGATGGTGCTGTTCACCACCTGGGCCAAGGGCCGGCGCCTGGGCCTGGAAGCGGCGGCGGCCGACAGCCTGCCGCTGCGGCCCTTCGTCGAGTCGCTGGCGCGCCACCTGCCGCACCGGGTGAGCGGCACGGCGGTGTTCCTGAACCCCGACGCCACGGCGGTGCCGCATGCGCTGCTGCACAACCTGAAGCACAACCAGGTGCTGCACGAGCAGGTGATCGTGCTGCGCGTGCTCTCGTGCGACACGCCGCGCGTGGACGCGCGCCTGCGCATCGAGGCCGACCAGCTCATGGACGGCATCTGGGTGGTCACCGCGCGGCACGGCTTCATGGAGCGGCCCGACGTGCCCGAGTTCATCCGCATCCTGGCCTACCAGAAGACGCTGGCCATCGACTCGATGAAGACCTCGTACTTTGTCTCCCGCGCCTCGGTGGGCGAGGAGAACCTGCCGGGCATGAACCCGGTGCGACGGGTGCTGTTCGGCTGGCTGCAGCGCAACGCGGGCCGGGCATCCGATTACTTCGAGCTTCCCGACAACCGGCTGGTCGAGATGGGGCAGAGAACGTAGCGGAAACAATTAGTCAACTGACCCGCGGGTCATTGACACTGTTTAACGTTTACCCTAGATTACTAACCGGTGGGTCATTAATGACCCGGTTCCTCTCTTCTTGGGTGTCTCATGACCGCCTCCGCCGCCTCACTCCGTGCCCGCAGCGCCGCCTGGCTGCTGCTTCCCGCCATATTTCTGGCCGGCTGTTCGCCGAAACCCCCTGCCCAGGAGCCCGTGCGGGCGGTCAAGTTCGTGACCGTCGGCACCAGCGACTACGACGCCCAGCCCGAGTTCTCGGCCGAGGTGCGGGCGCGCGTGGAGTCGCGCCTGGGCTTCCGAGTCGCAGGAAAAATCACCAAACGCCAGGCCGAACTCGGCCAGCACGTGCAGGCCGGCCAGGTGCTGGCGCAACTCGATCCGCAGGACTACCGCCTGGCCGCTGACGCCGCCCGCGCCCAGCAGGCCGCCGCGCAGACCAACCGCGACCTGGCAGCCGCCGACCTGAAGCGCTACACCGAGCTGCGCTCGCAGAACTTCATCAGCGGCGCCGAACTGGAACGCCGCGAAACCACCTGGAAGGCCGCGCAGGCGCAGCTCGAACAGGCGCAGGCGCAACTGGCCTCGCAAGGCAACCAGGCCAGCTACACGACGCTGGTGGCTGATGTGGCGGGCGTCATCACCGCCATCGAGGCCGAGCCGGGCCAGGTGGTGCAGGCCGGCACGCCGGTCGTGCGCATCGCCCAGGACGGCGCACGCGACGTGGTGTTCGCGGTGCCTGAAGACCGCGCCGCGCTGATCAAACCCGGCTCGCCGGTCGCGGTGCGCGGCTGGTCCGGCGGCGAAGTGCTGCAGGGCAAGGTGCGCGAGGTGGCGGCCAGTGCCGACGCGGTCACGCGCACCTACTCGGTCAAGGTGTCGATCGACGCCGCGACTTCGCCGGCGCTCGGCGCCACGGTCTACGCAAGGCCCCAGGCCCTGGCGCGCACCGACGTTGCGGTGATCAAGCTGCCGACCAGCGCGCTGCGCCAGGAAGGCAAGGGCTCGGCGGTCTGGGTGCTCGAGAAAGACAGCATGACCGTGCGCTCGCAGCCGGTGCAGGTGGTCACGGCCGACGGCAATGAAGCGGTGATCGGCGCGGGCCTGGCGCCCGGCATGATGGTCGTGGCCGCGGGCGTGCACGTGCTGTCGCCGGGTCAGAAGGTCACGGTCTACCAGTCGAAGGAGGCCATGGCGGCCGCCGCCAACGGCCAGCAACAGGCGCAGGCGCAGCAGCGGGCCGTCGAGGCCGTGGCCGCGACGAAGAAGGAGATCGCAACGGGTGCCGCCAAATGACGGAAGGCCCTGCGACCCCCGCGAACCCTGAAACTCCCGGACACAAACCCGCCGGCTTCAATCTTTCCAAATGGGCGCTGGACCACGCGCCGCTCACGCGCTACCTGATGGTGGTGCTGATGGTGCTGGGCGCGTTTGCGTACTTCCAGCTCGGCCAGGACGAAGACCCGCCGTTCACCTTCCGCGCGATGGTGGTGCGCACCTACTGGCCCGGCGCCACGGCGCAGCAGGTGGCCGAGCAGGTCACCGACAAGATCGAGCGCACGCTGCAGGAAGCGCCGTACGCCGACAAGATCCGCAGCTATTCGAAGCCCGGCGAGTCGCAGATCATTTTCCAGATCAAGGATTCGTCGAAGGCCGCCGAGGTGGCCAACGTCTGGTACACGGTGCGCAAGAAGATCGGCGACATGCGCGGCACCTTGCCCGCGGGTGTGCAGGGGCCGTTCTTCAATGACGATTTCGGCGACGTCTACGGCGTGATCTACGCGCTGGAGAGCGAAGGCTTCAGCTACGCCGAGCTCAAGACGCTGGCCGACGACGTGCGCCAGCAATTGCTGCGCGTGAAGGACGTGGCCAAGGTCGACCAGTTCGGCGTGCAGGACGAAAAAGTCTTCATCGAGATCTCGCAGAAGCGCTTGGCCCAGCTGGGGCTCGACTTCAACGCCGTGCTGGCGCAGCTCGGCTCGCAGAACGCGGTCGAAAGCGCCGGCACGATCCAGTCGCCGCTCGACGTGGTGCAGGTGCGCGTGGGCGGCCAGTTCACCAGCGTCGAGCAGCTGCGCGAGATGCCGATCCGCGGCAGCTCGGGCAACCAGATCAAGCTCGGCGACATCGCCGAGATCCGACGCGGGTACGTCGATCCGCCGGCCGTGAAGGTGCACCACCAGGGTAAGGAAGTGATCGCGCTTGGCGTGTCGATGGCCAAGGGCGGCGACATCATTGCGCTGGGCAAGGCGCTGAAGGCCACCACCGCCACCATCGACCAGCGCCTGCCGGCCGGCGTGAAGCTGGCGCAGGTGCAGGACCAGCCGGTGTCGGTGGCCAGCTCGGTCAATGAGTTCGTCGGCGTGCTCATCGAGGCCGTGGCCATCGTGCTGGCCGTGAGCATCATCGCGCTCGGCCTGCACAAGGGCGGGCGCTTCGGCTGGTACATCGACATGCGCCCGGGGCTGGTGGTGGCGATCACCATTCCGCTGGTGCTGGCCGTGACCTTCCTGGCCATGAACTACTTCGGCATCGGGCTGCACAAGATATCGCTGGGGTCGCTGATCATCGCGCTCGGCCTGCTGGTCGATGACGCGATCATCGCGGTCGAGATGATGGTGCGGAAGATGGAAGAGGGCTACGACAAGGTCCGCGCCGCCACCTTCGCCTATGACGTGACGGCCAAGCCGATGCTCACGGGCACGCTCATCACGGCGGCGGGCTTTTTGCCCATCGGCATCGCCAAGTCGGTGACGGGCGAGTACACCTTCGCGATCTTTGCGGTGACGGTGATTGCGCTGGTGCTGTCGTGGATCGTGTCGGTGTACTTCGTGCCGTACCTGGGCACGCTGCTGCTCAAGGTGAAGCCGCACGACCCCGACGCGCCGCCGCACGAGCTGTTCGACACGCCGTTCTACAACGGCTTTCGCCGCGCGGTGAACTGGTGCGTGCAGCACCGCTGGCTGACCATCGGCGCCACCGTGCTGATCTTCGCGCTCGGCATCTTCGGCATGGGCAAGGTGCAGCAGCAGTTCTTCCCCGATTCGAGCCGGCCCGAGATCATGGTGGACCTCTGGTTCCCCGAGGGCACCTCGTTCGCGGCCAACGAAGAGGTGGCCAAACGCGTCGAACAGCGTGTGATGAAGGAAGAGGGCGTGAAGACCGTCAGCACCTGGATCGGATCGGGCGTGCCGCGCTTCTACCTGCCGCTGGACCAGGTCTTTCCGCAGACCAACGTGTCGCAGCTCATCGTGCTGGCCAAGGACCTGAAGGTGCGCGAGCGCCTGCGCCTGCGCCTGCCCGCGGTGCTCGCCGAAGAGTTTCCCGAGGTGCGCGGCCGCGTCAAGTTGCTGCCCAACGGCCCGCCGGTGCCGTACCCGGTGCAGTTCCGCGTGGTCGGCACCGAGCCCGCCCAGCTGCGCGCGCGCGCCGACGAGGTGAAGGCTGTGCTGCGCGAGAACGCGAACCTCATCGGCGTGAACGACAACTGGAACGAGTCGGTGAAGGTGATCCGCCTCGAGATCGACCAGGCCAAGGCGCGTGCGCTCGGCGTGACCAGCCAGGCCATCGCGCAAGCCTCGCGCACCATGTTCAGCGGCACCACGGTCGGCCAGTACCGCGAGAACGACCTGCTGATCGACATCGTGCTGCGCCAGTCGGCCGACGAGCGCGAAGCGATTTCGGACATCGGCAACGCCTACATTCCGACGACCACGGGCCGTTCGATACCGCTCACGCAGATCGCCCGCCCGGTGTTCACCTGGGAACCCGGCGTGATGTGGCGCGAGAACCGCGACTACGCGATCACCGTGCAGGGCGACGTGGTGGAAGGCCTGCAGGGCGCCACCGTGACCGAACAGCTGCTGCCCAAGCTGCGCGAGCTCGAAGCCGGCTGGCATGCGGCCGGGCAGGGCGGCTACCGCATCGAGGTGGCGGGCGCGGTCGAGGAAAGCAGCAAGGGCTCGGCCTCCATCGTGGCGGGCGTGCCGATCATGCTGTTCCTGGTGTTCACGCTGCTGATGCTGCAGCTGCACAGCTTCAGCCGCTCGCTGCTGGTGTTCATCACCGGCCCCATGGGCATCGCTGGCGTGGCCGCCGCGCTGCTGCTGCTGAACCGGCCTTTCGGCTTCGTGGCGCTGCTCGGCGTGATCGCGCTGATGGGCATGATCCAGCGCAACGCCGTGATCCTGATCGACCAGATCGAGAGCGACCGCGCGGCCGGCGTGCCGGCCTGGGACGCGATCGTCGAATCGGCCGTGCGGCGGCTGCGCCCCATCGTGCTGACCGCTGCGGCGGCGGTGCTGGCGATGATTCCGCTGTCGCGCAGCGTGTTCTGGGGGCCGATGGCCGTGGCCATCATGGGCGGGTTGATCGTGGCCACCGTGCTGACGCTGTTGGCGCTGCCGGCGATGTATGCCGCGGCCTTCCGGATCAAGCGGGAGCCGCAAGCGGCGTGAAAAGGCGCTTTCCACGGACCGTTTTCGCGCGGCCCGTATCCCTTGCGCGAGAGTGGGTGAAATCCCCGAAAGGGGGAAGCCGGAAGGCCCCCATTCTTGCGTTTAAAATGCGCGGTTGACCGATTTCAGGCGGACGGTCTTGGGCCAGCGGGTTTTCCTGCAGCGCCGAGGCCGTCCGCCTTTGCATTCACCTGAAATTTGGCATCGCGCGGGTGGCGAAATTGGTAGACGCACCAGGTTTAGGTCCTGACGTTCGCAAGAACGTGCCGGTTCGAGTCCGGCCCCGCGCACCAGCCACACCCCTCACAAGGAAGACACCATGACCGTGAACGTTGAAACTCTCGAGAAGCTCGAACGCAAGATCACGCTGACCCTGCCGGTCGGCACCATCCAGAACGAAGTCGATTCGCGCCTCAAGAAGCTCGCGCGCACCGTCAAGATGGACGGCTTCCGTCCCGGCAAGGTGCCGATGAACGTCGTGGCCCAGCGCTACGGCTACTCGGTGCACTACGAAGTCATGAACGACAAGGTTGGTGAGGCCTTCTCGCAAGCCGCGAACGAAGCCAAGCTGCGCGTCGCCGGCCAGCCCCGCATCACCGAGAAGGAAGAGTCGCCCGAAGGCCAGCTCGCCTTCGACGCGGTCTTCGAAGTGTTCCCCGAAGTCAAGATCAACGACCTGTCGGGCGCTGAAGTCGAGAAGCTGTCGGCCGAAGTCGGCGACGAAGCCATCGACAAGACCCTGGACATCCTGCGCAAGCAGCGCCGCACCTTCGCCCAGCGCGCGCAAGACGCCGTGGCCGAAGACAACGACCGCGTGACGGTCGACTTCGAAGGCAAGATCGACGGCGAGCCCTTCCAGGGCGGCAAGGCCGAAGACTTCCAGTTCGTCGTCGGCGAAGGCCAGATGCTCAAGGAATTCGAAGACGCCGTGCGCGGCATGAAGTCCGGCGACAGCCGCACCTTCCCGCTGTCGTTCCCGGCCGACTACCACGGCAAGGACGTGGCCGGCAAGCAAGCCGACTTCATGGTCACCGTGAAGAAGATCGAAGCCTCGCACCTGCCCGAAGTCAACGAACAGCTCGCCAAGTCGCTCGGCATCGCCGAAGCCACCGTGGAAGGCCTGCGCGCCGACATCAAGCGCAACCTCGAGCGCGAAGTGAAGTTTCGCCTGCTGGCCCGCAACAAGAACGCGGTGATGGACGCCCTGGTGGCCAACGCCGAACTTGACCTGCCGAACGCCAGCGTGCAGTCGGAAGTCGCCCGCATGATCGAAGGCGCCCGCGCCGAACTCAAGCAGCGCGGCATCAAGGACGCCGACAAGGCCCCGATCCCCGAAGAAGTGTTCCGCCCGCAAGCCGAGCGCCGCGTGCGCCTGGGCCTCGTGGTGGCCGAGCTGGTGCGTGCCAATGAACTGCAGGCCAAGCCCGAGCAGATCAAGGCCCACATCGACGAGCTGGCTGCCAGCTACGAGAAGCCGCAAGACGTCGTGCGTTGGTACTTCAGCGACAACAACCGCCTGGCGGAAGTCGAAGCCGTGGTCATCGAAAACAACGTGACCGACTTCGTGCTGGCCAAGGCCAAGGTCAACGAAAAGTCGGTGTCGTTCGACGAACTGATGGCGCAGCAGCAGTAAGCTGGTTTCCGTCGCTGCATGCAGCAACGCCGATGGGGCTTGTGCTTTGCGGCACGAGCCCCATTTCACTCAGGCGTACAGTTCAATCAGAGCGAACGAATCCATTTTCCGGAGAGCAAATTCATGAGCGCACAGGAAATTCAAGGCCTCGGCATGATCCCGATGGTCGTCGAGCAGTCGGGCCGCGGCGAGCGGTCGTATGACATCTACTCGCGTCTCCTCAAGGAACGCATCATCTTCCTGGTGGGCGAGGTCAACGACCAGACCGCCAATCTCGTGGTGGCCCAGCTGCTGTTCCTCGAGAGCGAGAACCCGGACAAGGACATTTCGTTCTACATCAACTCCCCGGGCGGCAGCGTGAGCGCCGGCATGGCGATCTACGACACGATGCAGTTCATCAAGCCGTCGGTGTCGACCATGTGCCTGGGCTTCGCAGCCAGCATGGGCGCCTTCCTGCTGGCGGCCGGCGAGAAGGGCAAGCGTTTCTCGCTGCCCAACTCGAAGATCATGATTCACCAGGTGCTCGGCGGCGCACGCGGCCAGGCCACCGACATTGAAATCCATGCACGCGACATCCTGCGCACCAAGGACCAGATGAACCGGATCCTGGCCGAACGCACCGGCCAGCCGCTGGAAAAGGTCAAGTCGGACACCGAGCGGGACTACTTCCTGACCGCTGACGAGGCCAAGGATTACGGCCTGGTCGACCAGGTTGTCGCCCAGCGCGGTTAAAGCCGCCCGGCGCCTCGGGCGCCCAAAAGGCAAAAACGGCGTTTTCCACACGGGAAACGCCGTTTTTGTTTAGTTATCATTGTCCATACCCTGTCACGAGGCAAAAGTCCATGGCCGAAAAAAAAGGCACCTCCAGCGAAAAAACGCTTTATTGCTCGTTCTGCGGCAAGAGCCAGCATGAGGTCAAGAAGCTGATCGCGGGCCCTTCGGTCTTCATCTGCGACGAATGCATCGACCTGTGCAACGAGATCATCCGTGACGAGCTGCCGGCCGGTGAGGAAGCGCGCGACGCGCGCAGCGACCTGCCCACGCCGCTGGAGATCAAGACCAACCTCGACAACTACGTGATCGGCCAGGAGCCGGCCAAGCGCATGCTGTCGGTGGCCGTCTACAACCACTACAAGCGCCTGCGCCACAAGGAAAAGAACACCAAGGGCGACGAGGTCGAGCTCAGCAAGAGCAACATCCTGCTGATTGGCCCCACGGGTTCGGGCAAGACGCTGCTGGCGCAAACGCTCGCGCGCATGCTCGACGTTCCCTTCGTGATGGCCGACGCCACCACGCTGACCGAAGCCGGCTACGTGGGCGAAGACGTCGAGAACATCATCCAGAAGCTGCTGCAAAGCTGCAACTACGAGGTCGAGCGTGCCCAGCGCGGCATCGTCTACATCGACGAAATCGACAAGATCTCGCGCAAGTCCGACAACCCCTCGATCACGCGCGACGTGTCGGGCGAGGGCGTTCAGCAGGCGCTGCTGAAGCTCATCGAAGGCACCATGGCCAGCGTGCCGCCCCAGGGCGGGCGCAAGCACCCGAACCAGGACTTCCTGCAGATCGACACGACCAACATCCTGTTCATCTGCGGCGGCGCCTTTTCGGGCCTCGAGAAGGTCATCGAAAACCGCACCGAGGCCTCGGGTATCGGCTTCGGCGCCGCGGTCAAGAGCAAGGCACAGCGCAGCATCACCGAGGTGTTCCGCGAAGTCGAGCCTGAAGACCTGATCAAGTTCGGCCTGATCCCCGAACTGGTGGGCCGCATGCCTGTGGTTGCCTCGCTGGCCGAGCTGAGCGAAGACGCGCTGGTGCAGATCCTCACCGAGCCCAAGAATGCGGTGGTGAAGCAGTTCACCAAGCTGCTGCAGATGGAGGGCGTGGACCTCGAAATCCGTCCCGCGGCGCTCAAGGCGATCGCACGCAAGGCGCTGGCCCGCAAGACCGGCGCGCGCGGCCTGCGCTCGATCCTTGAACAGTCGCTGATCGACACCATGTTCGAATTGCCGAACGCGACCAATGTCGACAAGGTGGTGGTCGAGGAATCGACCATCGACGAAAACAAGCCCCCGCTGCTCGTGTACCGCGAAACGGCGAAAAAGGCCTAAAGGACAAGGACGCTCATGTCTGGTCATACCCCATTGCCCCCCGAAGCCCTCGACCTGCCGCTGCTGCCGCTGCGCGACGTCGTGGTGTTTCCCCACATGGTGATCCCGCTCTTCGTGGGTCGCCCGAAGAGCATCAAGGCGCTCGAGCTGGCGATGGAAGCCGAGCGCCGCATCATGCTGGTGGCCCAGAAGGCCGCCGCCAAGGACGAGCCCTCGGTCGAGGACATGTTCGAGGTCGGCTGCGTCTCGACCATCCTGCAGATGCTCAAGCTGCCCGACGGCACCGTGAAGGTGCTGGTCGAAGGCCAGCAGCGCGCCCGCGTCAACCGCATCGATGACGGCGAAACCCATTTCTCGGCCAACGTGACGCCCGTCGAGGCGCTCGAAGGCGGCGAGAAGGGTACCGAAGTCGAGGCACTGCGCCGCGCCGTGATGCAGCAGTTCGACCAGTACGTCAAACTGAACAAGAAGATTCCGCCCGAGATCCTGACCTCGATCTCGAGCATCGACGACGCCGGCCGCCTGGCCGACACCATCGCCGCCCACCTGCCGCTCAAGCTCGACAACAAGCAGGCCGTGCTCGACCTCGACGACGTCAAGGCGCGCCTGGAAAACCTGTTCGGCCAGCTCGAGCGCGAAGTCGACATCCTCAACGTCGACAAGAAGATCCGTGGCCGCGTGAAGCGCCAGATGGAGAAGAACCAGCGCGACTTCTATCTCAACGAGCAGGTCAAGGCCATCCAGAAGGAGCTCGGCGAAGGCGAAGAGGGCGCGGACATCGAGGAGATCGAGAAAAAGATCAAGCTCGCCAAGATGTCCAAGGAAGGCCTGAAAAAGGCCGAGGGCGAGCTCAAGAAGCTCAAGCTCATGTCGCCCATGTCGGCCGAAGCCACGGTGGTGCGCAACTACATCGACGTGCTCATCGCCCTGCCGTGGAGCAAGAAGACCAAGATCAAGCACGACCTGGCCAATGCCGAGGCGGTGCTCAATGCCGACCACTACGGCCTCGAGAAGGTCAAGGACCGCATCCTTGAATATCTTGCGGTGCAGCAACGCGTCGACAAGGTGAAGGCACCCATCCTGTGCCTCGTGGGCCCACCGGGTGTCGGCAAGACCTCGCTGGGGCAGTCGATCGCGAAGGCGACCGGCCGCAAGTACACCCGCATGGCGCTGGGCGGCATGCGCGACGAAGCCGAGATCCGCGGCCACCGCCGCACCTACATCGGCGCATTGCCGGGCAAGGTGCTGCAGGGCCTGAGCAAGATCGGCACGCGCAATCCGCTGTTCCTGCTCGACGAGATCGACAAGCTGGGCACCGACTTCCGCGGCGACCCGTCGAGCGCGCTGCTCGAAGTGCTCGACCCGGAGCAGAACCACACCTTCGGCGACCACTACGTGGAAGTCGACTTCGACCTGAGCGACGTGATGTTTGTCGCCACGTCGAACTCGATGAACATTCCGCCGGCGCTGCTGGACCGCATGGAAGTCATCCGCCTCTCGGGTTACACCGAGGACGAGAAGACCAACATCGCGATCAAGTACCTGCTGCCCAAGCAGCTGAAGAACAACGGCGTGAAGGACGACGAACTGGCCGTCACCGAATCCGCTGTGCGCGACATCGTGCGCTACTACACGCGTGAAGCCGGCGTGCGTTCGCTAGAGCGTGAGCTGTCCAAGATCTGCCGCAAGGTGGTGAAGGGCCTGCTGCTCAAGCAACTGACGCCCAAGGTCACGGTCGACGGCGAGAACCTCAACGAGTTCCTTGGCGTGCGCAAGTACAGCTTCGGCCTGGCCGAGAAGCAGAACCAGGTCGGCCAGGTGGTCGGCCTTGCGTGGACCGAGGTCGGCGGCGATCTGCTGACGATCGAGGCGGTCACGATGCCCGGCAAGGGCGTGATCAGCCGCACGGGTTCGCTCGGCGACGTGATGAAGGAATCGGTCGAGGCCGCACGCACCGTGGTGCGCAGCCGCTCGCGCCGCCTGGGCATCAAGGACGAGGTGTTCGAGAAGCGCGACATCCACATCCACGTGCCCGACGGCGCGACGCCCAAGGACGGCCCGAGCGCGGGTGCGGCGATGACGACGGCCTTCGTGTCGGCGCTCACGGGCATCCCGGTGCGTGCCGACGTCGCGATGACCGGCGAGATCACGCTGCGCGGCGAGGTCACGGCCATCGGCGGCCTGAAGGAAAAGCTGCTGGCCGCATTGCGCGGTGGCATCAAGACCGTGCTGATCCCCGAAGAGAACGCCAAGGACCTGCAGGACATTCCCGAGAACGTGAAGAACGGCCTCGAGATCGTGCCGGTGAAGTGGATCGACAAGGTGCTCGAGATCGCACTCGAGAAGATGCCCGAGCCGCTGTCCGACGAAGAGGTGGCCGCATCGGCTGCTGCAGTGGCCGAACTGGCCAAGCAGCGTGCTGGGGCGCCGGCCTCCGAAGGCTCGGTCAAGCATTGATCGATTGATTGCAGAACTTGTGAAGCCTCAAAAAACTGGTATATAATTTGAGGCTCGAAACGCGGGAATAGCTCAGTTGGTAGAGCGCAACCTTGCCAAGGTTGAGGTCGAGAGTTCGAGACTCTTTTCCCGCTCCAGTTTTTGAAAAAGGGAAGCAACCAGCTTCCCTTTTTTTCGCAGTTCGATTTCGTTATTCAGCGTGGCGCGATAGCAAAGCGGTTATGCAACGGATTGCAAATCCGTGTAGCCCGGTTCGACTCCGGGTCGCGCCTCCACTCTCTCATCAAGACCGATCGGCTCCGATACGCAAGCCCCGCCAACCGACGTTGCCGGGGCTTGTTTCATTTGGGTTATCGTCGATGTTCAACCTGTGGCCCGGATGGTGAAATTGGTAGACACATCGGACTTAAAATCCGCCGCTTCCTTGATCGGGGCATACGGGTTCGACCCCCGTTCCGGGTACCACCATATTTACAAGGGAGTATTTGATGCCTCGCTACAACGCTCCATTTGAGATCCATGTGCATGGCGATGTGCCGCTGCGCTCGGACGCGAGCTTCGAGCAAATCCAGGAGGCGCTGAAGCCGCTCTGGAAATACGCGGGCGCCAAATCGCTGGCCGACGGTGCCACCAGCACCTACGAAGAAGAACCCGGCATCCGCTTCGAGCAAAAGGACCACACGCTGCAGATCTGCTGGACCGTGCCGGGCGACGAAGACTTCCGCCAGGCGCTCGACGAGATGTGCATGGCCCTGAACGAACTCTCCGAACGCGGCGCCGCGATCGAAGTCACCTTCTACGACACCGATTTCGACGAAGAAGAGGGTGACCCCGACGAAGAGTCGCGCGACGACTTCCTGATGCTGTTCGTGGGCCCCAACCCGGCCGCGATCATGCAGGTGCAACGCGACCTGCTGGTCGAAGACGTGGTCAACCTCATGGAACGCCACTTCGACGGCGCCGAGCTGGGCGGCGTGGTCTCCGAAATCGATCGCCTCTTCAGCGACCGTTTCGACGCACTCGTGAACTCGCTCGAAATCGGCAAGCGTCCGCGCGGTGCCGGTGGCGCTGGCGGCGGCAGCGGTGGTGGTGGTCACGGCGGTGGCCGTCGTCCGCGCCACCTGCACTGATCCTCTAGGTTTCTCGCCCGGTCCCAAGGCCGCATGGCCCTGTTCCCAGCCTCCGCATTGCGCCCCGGCGTGCGCAAGCGCGAGGTGTTCGGCTGGGCGATGTACGACTTCGCGAACTCGGGCTATACCACGGTCGTGATCACGGCGGTGTTCGCCGCCTACTTCGTCGGCGGCATCGCCAAGGGCGCGCCATGGGCCACCTTCGCGTGGACCGCGGCCCTCAGCACCTCGTATGCCATCGTGATGCTCACGATGCCCGCCATCGGCGCCTGGGCCGACCTGCACGGCGCCAAGAAGCGCGTGCTGGTCATGACGACCACAGGCTGCGTGCTCGCCACCGCGGCGCTCGCGCTCACGCCGGGTTTCGCGGGCGGCGCGATGGGCGTTGCGCTCGCGATGGCGCTGGTCATCGTTTCCAACGCTTTCTATTCGTACGGCGAGTCGCTGACGGGCGCCTTCCTGCCCGAGCTGGCGACGGCCGAAGGCATGGGCAAGGTGAGCGGCTGGGGTTGGGCCTTCGGTTATGTCGGCGGCATGCTGGCGCTGGGGCTGTGCCTGGCCTACGTGCTGTGGTCGCAGGCGCGCGGGCTGCCGGCGGCGCACTTCGTGCCGGTCACGATGCTGATCACGGCGGCGATCTACGGCACTGCCGCCTGCGCGACCTTCGCGCTGCTGCCTGAGCGCGCCTTACCGCAGTCGAGCCGCGGCCAAGGCAGCGCCTGGAAGCAGCTGCGCGCCACGTTCCAGCAGGCCCGCGCCTACCGCGACTTCATGTGGCTGCTGGTCTGCACCGTCTGCTACCAGGGCGGTGTGGCGGTCGCGATCACGCTGGCGGCGATCTACGCGGAGCAGGTGATCGGCTTCGTCGCGAGCGAGACGATGGTGCTGATCTTCGTGCTCAACCTCGCGGCCGCGCTTGGCGCCTTCGCCTTCGGCTACGTGCAGGACCGTATCGGCCACAAGGTGTCGCTGGCCGCGACGCTGCTTGCATGGATCGCGGTGTGCGTGATTGCCGCATGGGTCACGACCAAGGGCGGCTTCTGGTGGGCCGCCGCCATCGCGGGGCTGGCGATGGGTTCGAGCCAATCCGCCGGGCGCGCGATGACGGGCTACCTTGCGCCGCCGCAGCAGCTTGCCGAGTTCTTCGGGCTCTGGACCTTCGCCACGCGCCTGGCCAGCATCATCGGCCCGCTGAGCTTCGGTGCCATCACCTGGGCCACCGGCGGCAACCAGCGCATCGCGATCCTCTCGACCGCGGTGCTGTTCATCGGCGGGCTGTTGCTGCTGCTGCCGATCGACATGCAGCGCGGCCGCAAGGCCGCACTGCAGGTTCGCTAGTCGTCAGCGACGCTCAGGGCAGCTTGTCGCCGAACAGGCTGTCGCGCGTGAGCGGGTAGCCGGCTTCCGGCGCGTAGCGCTGGACCCAGTTGGCCGGATTTTTCACGCGTGCTGCGAAGGCCGCCAGGTCCGAGCGATCGAGCGAGCCGGTGTAGATCGTGTTGGTCTGGTTGAGCGGATCGACCGTGAAACTGAACGCCGTGCCCGCCGTCGTGAGCGCATCGGGAATTGTGCCCGCGGCGCCGCCGAGCGTGATGCTCGCGAGGTAGTTGCCGACCGCGGTGATCTTGCCCGCCTTGCCTTCGCCGACGCCCTCGATGGTGCCGCCCGCGATCGCGTAGACCGTCTCCGACTTGCCGATACCGCCCGGCGAGCCGAGCGTGTAGCCGATGTCCGCGATCGGGCTGCCCACGACGTCGGTCTGGATCGTGACGATGGTGCCGGCCGGCAGATTCTGGTTCGCGGTCCAGAAGAAGGCGGTTTCGTTCGTGAGGTCGGTGAACTCGGCCGCGTCCTTCTTGCGGTCGCGGTCGGTGAACAGCACCTGCGTGCCGCCGTTCACCGCCTTGAGCAGCACGAACGCATAGGCGTCGGGCGCCTCGGCGTTGGCGGCCATGAAGAGCAGGTCACCGGCTGCCAGCGGCGTGGGCACGCCGGCCGTCGTGAAGCCCAGCGTCGTCGTGTCGTTGATGCCTGCGAAGGCATTGCCGGCTGCGTCGGTGATGGCGTTGGCATCGACCGTGACGTAATAGCCGGCGTTCATCGCGAGCTTGGCCGTGGGCACCAGCGTCAGCACGTTGAACGCCACCTGCACGCGCGCGGCGGGGCTGTTGGCGTGGAAGGTTTCGACCACCGCACCGTCGGCCGCATGCAGCACGATGCGCCCGGACCCGAGGCGCACGGCTTCGTTGAACGACAGGATGACCGAGGTGTCGAGGTTGACGCCCACACGGCCGCCCGGCGGCGATGCCTTCTTCAGCTTCGGCGCGGCCGTGTCGACCCACGGGGCGCCCAGGCGCACGACGAAGCCGTCGAACTTCTGTTCGGCGGCAGGCAGGTCCTTCGAGGCGGTCTTGCCGTCCCACTTCGTGTCGCCGTTGTCCAGCAGCAGCTGCACCTGCGTGCCGGCCTTCACCGGGCCCGGCACTTCGACGATGGATTCGAAGCTGCCGCCCGTTTCCTTGCGCAGCGCGTCAAGGTCGTTCGACAGTTCGACCGGTGCGCTGTTCGGGTTGCCGTTCCAGGCGAACAGCGCGAAGTTGCGGTCCACCTCCGGTACCGCGGCGCCCGCCGGTCCCGCGACGATCAGGTAGTTGCCGTCCGTGCCCTTGTCGATCGAGCGGATGCCCCGGCCTCCCAGCTCCAGTTCGATGGGTGCGCCGAAGACGGCTTGCGTGGCGGTGCCGGCCATCAGCGCGGCGTGGTTCTGCAGCGGCACGATCAGCGCCTTGGCGCGCACCGAGGCGCCGGTCTGCGGCGCGCGGAAGCCCAGCCACAGGGCGGTGTCGCCCGGCGCGCTGGTCATGCCTTCGATCGAGAAGCCGTCGATGCGCTCCGGCACGATGCCGGCGGCGGCCGACACGGCAAAGCCGAAGTGGTCAGTGCCGAGTCCGTGGGCGTTGTCCTTGTCCCACGCGATGAGTTGCGCTTCGAGCAGCGAGAACTGGCCCACGTAGTCGAACGTGGTGGCGGCGCCCGTGCCGCTGACCTTCACTGCGAAGAGGTGCGAACGGTCAGCCGCCGCGTCGCCGCCGTCCTTTTTGTTGCTGTTGGAGCCGGTGAAGTACAGCGTGTCGCCGATGCGCGTACCGGCTTCGAGGTCGAGTTCCTTGGCGAGCTTGGGGCCTTTGTCCTTGTAGCTCCATTCGTTCACCGCCGCGCCGCCGGCGCGCGGGTACACGCGCAGCACGTTCGATTCGTCGTCCGCTACGAGCATGAAGTCGCCGGGCAGGGCGATGGCGGTCGATGCGTCGGACGAGCCTTCGGTGCTGCCGGCGTTGGGTGTGAACTGCGCCTTCGAGACGAGTTGGTCGGCCTCGGGTTGAGCCGCGACAGGCGGCGTGGTCGGCGGCGAGTTGGCCGTGGGCGGAAAGAAACCGTTGAAACCGCCGTCACTGCCGCCGCCGCAGGCCGCGAGCAACAACGAGAGGGCGCCGGCGAGCAGCATGGGTTGGAAGGGAATGCGGGACGGGTTGGAAAGCGAACTCATGGTGCGTGGCCGTTCTTGGGAACAAACCGCGCATGCTGTTACTTTCGTATGACGGGTCCGTGAAAGACCCGCCGGATTCAGGTGCGCATCAGGGCGCCTGCTGCAGCGACTTCGGCACCTTGTAGCGCTCGCCGTCATGGCGCAGCGTCACGGTGCTGAACTTCGCGGGCAGCGCTTTCTCGACGCAACCCTGGTCTTCCTGTTCCTGCGCGCGGCTTTGCACCAGCGTGCGCGACAGCTGCAGGTCGGCGAAGCCGTTGCTCGTCGTGCGCGCGACCGACAGCATGGTGCGCAGCTTCTCGAAGTGGCCGGTGCAGGTGGCGTCCCAGCCGCCGTTGTCGTGGTCGAGCTCGACCTCCTGCAGCACCTGCTGCAGCTTGTTGCCACGCTGCACGTACAGGCGCACGGTCTCGCTGGCCTGCGGGCCCGAGGTCGGGCTGTTGCCGCGGTAGCGCACACGCAGGCCGAAGGCGCGCGTGTCGGACGACAGCACGTAGCGCGAGGTGTCGACGCGGATTTCCTGGATCGCGGTGGTGGCGTCTTCGTCGAGCGCCTCGGGCAGGAAGATCCGCCCGATCACCGTGTCGCGGTCGGTGTTGCCGTTGTCGGGCCGCTGGATCAGCAGCAGCGCCAGGTCGAAGACCTTGGCGCCCTTGTCCGTGGTCTCGCGCGGCATGGGCAGCACGACGATGCTGCGGCCGGGAAACGCCGGCCAGACCTTGCAGGCGGCAAGCCGCTCGTCGAGCGGTTGCTTGGGATAGAGCTTGGCATGCATGCGCTCGGCCAGCCCGCTTTCGCAGGCGGCGTGGCTCAGGCTGACGGTGGCCCCGAGGCCCAGCAGGAGCAGTGCATGACGCAGAAAGGAGAGGAGACGCATTGCCAGTCGTGAGGTCAGGCGGCGTTCGCTGCAGGCACTGCGGCAATTTGCGTGCGCGTGGGGAGCCAACGCGTGGCGGCGGCTTCGAGCACCGCGAGGTTGCCGCTGCTCTCGAGCACCAGCCCGCCTTCGCTGCCACCGTCGGCCAGCCGGCCGAGCGACGTCAGCACGCGACGGGTCTGCTGTGCGACCGGCGCGCCGGTGTCGATGAAGCGCAGCGTCGACGGTGCGTGGCGCTGCAGTTCGTCTTTCACGAGCGGGTAGTGCGTGCAGCCGAGTACCACGGTGTCGACCTGGCCCGGGTCATCGCCGAAGGGCCCGGCCTCCGCCATGTAACGCGCGCACAGCGCGGCGATGGTGGCGCTGTCGAAGCCTTCAATGGCCTTCACGAGGCCGTCGCACGGCACGGGCCGCACGGTCGCCGTAGCAGCGAAGGAATCGCGCAGCGCCGCGTACCGGGCGCTGGCGAGCGTGCCGCGTGTGGCCAGCACCGCGATGTGGCCCGTGCGGCTCGTCGCTACCGCGGGCTTGAGCGCCGGCTCCAGGCCCACGATGGGCAGGGCGGGGAATTCGGCGCGCAGCACGTGGATCGCCGCCGTGGTGGCCGTGTTGCAGGCCACCACGAGCGCCTTGATGCCGTGCGCGCGCAGCAGGTGTTCGACCACCTGGCGCGAGTGCGCGATGACGTAGGCGTCGCCGCGCTCGCCGTACGGCGCGTTCGCGGTGTCGGCGAAGTAGACGAAGCGTTCGGTCGGCAGCTCGGCCTGCAGCGCGGCGAGCGTGCTCAGCCCCCCGACGCCGCTGTCGAACACGCCGACCGGGTTCAAGCGACTTCCAGCGGAATGGTCTTGAACTCGCCGCTGGCGATGCGCTTCTGCCACTCGGCCGGGCCGGTGATGTGCGCGCTGGTGCCGCCGGCATCGACCGCCACGGTCACGGGCATGTCGACCACGTCGAATTCGTAGATCGCTTCCATGCCCAGGTCCGCAAAGCCCACGACCTTGGCGGTCTTGATGGCCTTGCTCACGAGGTAGGCGGCGCCGCCCACGGCCATGAGGTAGGCGCTCTTGTGCTTCTTGATCGCCTCGATGGCGACCGGGCCGCGCTCGGCCTTGCCGATCATGGCGATCAGGCCGGTTTCGGCCAGCATCATCTCGGTGAAGCCGTCCATGCGCGTGGCGGTGGTCGGGCCGGCGGGGCCCACGGCTTCGTTGCCGACCGGGTCGACCGGGCCGACGTAGTAGATGACGCGGTTGGTGAAGTCGACCGGCAGCTTCTCGCCCTTGGCCAGCATGTCCTGGATGCGCTTGTGCGCGGCATCGCGGCCGGTGAGCATCTTGCCGTTCAGCAGGATCGTGTCGCCCGGCTTCCAGCTGGCCACTTCGGCGGGCGTGAGCTTGTTCAGGTCGACGCGCTTGCTCTTCTTTTCGTCGGGTGCCCAGTTCACGTCGGGCCACAGGTCGAGCGACGGCGGATCGAGGTACACCGGGCCGCTGCCGTCCATCACGAAGTGCGCGTGGCGCGTGGCCGCGCAGTTGGGGATCATCGCCACGGGCTTGCTGGCCGCGTGCGTCGGGTACATCTTGATCTTGACGTCGAGCACGGTGGCCAGGCCGCCCAGGCCCTGCGCGCCGATGCCCAGGGCATTGACCTTCTCGAACAGCTCCAGGCGCAGCGCCTCGACCTTGCTCAGCTCGGCGCCCGAGGCGGCCTTGGCCTGCAGCTCGTGCATGTCCAGGTCGTCCATCAGGCTTTCCTTGGCCATCAGCGCGGCCTTCTCGGCGGTGCCGCCGATGCCGATGCCCAGCATGCCCGGCGGGCACCAGCCGGCGCCCATGGTCGGCACGGTCTTGAGCACCCAGTCGACCACGCTGTCGCCGGGGTTCAGCATGACCAGCTTGCTCTTGTTCTCGCTGCCGCCGCCCTTGGCGGCCACCGTCACCTCGACGGTGTTGCCGGGCACGATCTCGGTGAAGATCACCGCGGGCGTGTTGTCCTTGGTGTTCTTGCGATCGAACTGCGGGTCGCCCACGACCGAGGCGCGCAGCGTGTTGTCGGGGTGGTTGTAGCCGCGGCGCACGCCTTCGTTGATGGCGTCGTCCAGCGAACCGGTGAAGCCGCCCCAGCGCACGTCCATGCCCACCTTGAGGAACACGTTGACGATGCCGGTGTCCTGGCAGATCGGGCGGTGGCCCGTGGCGCTCATCTTGCTGTTGGTCAGGATCTGCGCAATGGCGTCCTTGGCGGCGGGGCTCTGCTCGCGCTCGTAGGCCTTGGCCAAGTGGGCAATGTAGTCCGCGGGGTGGTAGTAGCTGATGTACTGGAGCGCGGCGCTGATCGATTCGATCAGGTCGGCCTGCTGGATCGTGGTCGTCATGGTGGGGAGTCTTATTGGAGGGGGAACGCCCTCGATTATCTCAGCCACCAATACCGCAGGCCGGCGCCGGGCGAAAGGGCGCCGGCGCGGGTGTGAGTCGGTGTTACCTGGCGGCGGCGCGCGCCTCGGCAATCCACCCATCGAAGGTCGCCTGGT
Organism: Variovorax sp. YR752; assembly: GCF_943372545.1. NCBI lineage: Bacteria > Pseudomonadati > Pseudomonadota > Betaproteobacteria > Burkholderiales > Comamonadaceae > Variovorax > Variovorax sp. YR752. The sequence goes on from NZ_CALRZC010000032.1 coordinate 38,746, forward strand.
GCACGCGAATCCACCCGTCGGCGTGGCGCGTCACGTCCTGCATGCTGTTCGCGCCTTCGCTCATGCGCAGGTTCTGCGCGTTGATGTCGGCGATCGGCAGCTTCATCACCTCGAACAGGCGGCCGGCAGCGGGGTTCTTCTCGATGAAGGCCCGGTTGGCGACGATGCGCTGCTGGTTGGCCAGGAAGCCGTAGTTGCGGCCATTCGACAGCCGCGTGTTCCCCGGCTCGCCGGCCTGCGGCGGCGAGAACGGCACCTGCAGCCAGACCACGTCAGCGCCCGGACGCAGCACGGCGCTGACCCAGTACGGCGTCCAGGTGTAGTAAAGGATTGGCTTGTCCTGCTTGAAGCGCGCGATGGTGTCGGCCATGAGCGCGGCGTAGCTGCCCTGCTTGTGGGTCACGCTGTCGCGCAGCTGGTAGGCGCTCAGGTGGCCCTCGATGGCCAGCTCGCAGCCCCAGCCGGGGTTGCAGCCGGTGAGGTCGGCCTTGCCGTCGCCGTCGGCATCGAACAGCTTGGCGATGGCCGGGTCTTTCAGCTGCGCGAGGTTGGTGATGTTGTATTGCTCGGCGGTCTTGCGATCGATCAGGTAGCCCTGCACCGCGCCGTCGGAGTACACGCCCTGGTGCCACAGCTTGGCATCGCCGCCGCTGTTCTTGTAGAAGTCGGCGTGCAGCAGGCTCCAGTGGTTGGCCATGAAGGTGGCGTCGCCATTGGCAATGGCCAGGTGCTCGGTAGCAGGCTCCAGGTCTTTCATGGGCTCGACTTTGTAGCCGAGCTTCTCGAGCGCGCGCATCACCAGCAGCGTCTGGAACGCTTCCTCGGCGAGCGAGCTTTTCAGCGGCTGCACGGTGACGCCCTGGCCGGGCAGATCATTGGCGGCCTGTGCGGTCGCACCGAAGGCGACGAAGCCCAGCGCCAGGAGGCTGCGGGCGAAGAAGAAACGGGTGGTCTTCATGCGTGGATGTCCTCCGTGACGGTCAGTGCGCTTGCGTGGAAAGGGCGGGCACGGCGTCGTTCGCGTGCTGGCCGCGCGAGGGCGTGCCGACAAGGCGCTGCAGCGTGCGCAGCGCGAGGCCGGCCGGGCCCGTGTACCACCAGCGGTGGCCGGCGCTGCGGCGCGACTTGCCCATGGCCTGCGTCAGGCGGTCCAGCGTGATCGCCAGCAGCACGATGCCCAGGCCACCGACGGTGGCCAGGCCCATGTCGAGCCGGCCGATGCCGCGCAGCACCATCTGGCCGAGGCCACCCACGGCGATCATCGAGGCGATCACCACCATCGACAGCGACAGCATCAGCGCCTGGTTGATGCCCGCCATGATCGAGGGCATGGCCAGCGGCAGCTTCACCTTCAGCAGCATCTGCCAGGGCGAGGCGCCGTAGGCGCGTGCGGCCTCGATGAGGTCGGGACGCACCTGGCGCAGGCCGAGGTTGGTCAGGCGCACCAGCGGGGCGAGCGCGAAGACGATGGTCACGATCACGCCCGGGACGTTGCCGATGCCGAACAGCATCACCACGGGTACGAGGTAGACGAAGGCCGGTGTGGTCTGCATCGCGTCGAGCACCGGGCGCATCACGCGCTGGGCCCGGTCGTTGCTGGCCAGCAGCACGCCCAGCGGCAGGCCGATGACCATGCAGAACACCAGCGAGGTCAGCACCAGCGACAGCGTGACCATGGCTTCAGGCCAGATGCCGAGCATGGTCACCAGCATCAGCGACACGACGGTGCCGATGGCCAGCGCGCGGCCGGCGAACTGCCAGGCGAGCAGGCCGATGAGCGCAATCATCGGCAGCGCGGGCAGGGCGGTGAGCAGGCTTTGCACCGAGTTGAGCGTGCTGTCGATGGGCAGGCGCACGGTCTGGAAGAAGGGGCGGAAATGCTCCACCACCCAGCCCAGGCCCTGGTTGATCCAGGCCTCGACGGGCAGCGAGCCGTCCCACAGGCGGTGCAGTGCGAAGCCGCTGGTGGCGGTGTCGGCCTGCCCGGCGACGGCGTGCGCGGCGTTCGCCGGCGCGTCGAGCCAGGCGCTGGCGGTCGAGGTGTCAGGCGCGGCAGAGATCGCTTCCCACGGGTCGAGGGCGGCGGCGGGCGCGGCGGGCGTGTCCAAAACGGGTGCGTCCAGCAGGGGCGCGTTCAGGTCGGAAGGCAATGTGGTGTCGTTCATCGTTCAAGGTCCTTCGTGAATTCAGTGCGGCTCGGCGGCGAGTGCGGGGGCGGCGTGCGGCGAGACGGGTTCGATCGGCGGCGTGTCGCGGTCGAGGAACTTGAGCAGCGTCGTCTTGCTGATCGCACCGCAGAAGCGGCCGTCGCCGGCCACCACCGGCAGGGCGCACGGCGCCTGCGCGAGCTGGCCGATCAGGCCAGCCACGGGGGCTTCGGCGTCGATGCGCGGCAGTTCGTCGAGGAAGGCGTGGTGCAGCCCGAGCGGGCCCGAATGCCCGTCGAGCGCGCCGCGCAGCGTGTCGGCCGACACCACGCCCAGGAAGCGCTTGGTCGGGCTGGTCACGTAGGCGAAGTCACGGTCCTGGTCTTCGAGCAGCTTGAGCGCCGCGTGCGCGCCGCGCTCCGGGTGCTCGCACACCACGGTGAGCGATTTGCGCGCGATGTCGGCCGCCTTGAACACCGCCGCCGCGTCCACGCCGCGCACGAAGCTGCGCACGTAGTCGTCGGCCGGCCTGCGCAAAATCTCGTCAGGCGTGCCGACCTGGATCACGTGGCCGTCCTTCATGATCGCGATGCGATCGCCGATGCGCATGGCTTCGTCCAGGTCGTGCGAGATGAAGACGATGGTGCGGCGCTGCACCTGCTGCAGCCGCAGCAGTTCCGATTGCATCTCGGTGCGGATGATCGGGTCGAGCGCCGAAAAGGCCTCGTCCATCAGCAGGATCGACGGGTCAGACGCCAGCGCGCGCGCCAGGCCCACACGCTGCTGCATGCCGCCCGAGAGCTCGTCGGGGTAGCTGTCGCCCCAGCCCGAAAGGCCCACCTGCGCGAGCGCCAGGTCGGCCTGCGCGAGGCGGTCTTTCTTGCGCGTGCCCGACAGCTCCAGGCCGAAGGCGGTGTTCTCGCGCACCGTCATGTGCGGCATCAGCGCGAACGACTGGAACACCATGCTGATGTCCTTGCGGCGCAGCGCGCGCAGCTTGCTGTCGGAGTGCTCGTTGATGTCGGCGCCATCGATCACGATGCGCCCGGCGGTCGGCTCGATCAGCCGGTTGAGCAGCCGCACCAACGTCGACTTGCCGGAGCCCGACAGGCCCATGATCACGAAGATCTCGCCGGCCTGGATCTCGAAGGTGGCGTCGAACACGCCGATCGACTGGCCGGTTTGCGCCAGGATTTCCTTCTTGGAAAAACCTTGGCGGACCAGTTCAAGCGCTTGTTCGGGCGAATCGCCGAACACCTTGAAGACATGGTCGATGAGAATTCCTTTGGCCATATGCCGGGGCTCCTTGAGTGAAGGGTGGACACAGCACCGCCCCGAAGGACGGCAACGGCCACGCCATCAGCCCGATGAGGGAGCTGCCCGACAGCGCGCATGAAGATTGCGCATGCGCATGCAATGGCCCGGCGAGCCCCGAGGGCTGCCGACAGGCACTGAAAACGACGTGGCGACGAAGCCAGTGCCCGCCGGATGCTTCATTCGCAGACAACGGGCCTGGTCGAGGGGCGCCGCCTGGATGAGCGTGACGTGGCAATGGGGCCGGAAAAAGATCCGGCCGGTTTGCCGGGCTGGGCCCGGCGTGAAGGGCCTTGCACCGCGACGGGATTCACAGATCCGCGAGTAGCGCAAGGGTGACCAACATGACTTGTTGGTCGTCGGAAGCCCATGATTATAACTTTTTGGCATGACGCGAGTCAACCCGGGGGCGTATCGTGTCTGTGGGACGGGGGCGAATGGCCTCGTCAGATGCGAGCCATTCTTATTGAGCCGATACTCGGCACCGCGTCCGGTGAGCGGGCGCAACCATCCAAGACTGCGGAGCCATTTTTCTCATGACGACTTCTCCCAAGACCCGTGCCGAGCGCGACACCTTCGGCCCGATCGACGTGCCGGCCGACAAGCTGTGGGGCGCGCAAACGCAGCGCTCGCTGCAGAACTTCGACATCTCCGGCGAGCAGCAGCCGCGGGAGATCATCAAGGCGCTGGCGCAGGTCAAGCGCGCATCGGCCGTGCTCAATCACGCGCTGGGCCTGCAGGACGAAAAGAAGACCCAGGCCATCGTGGCCGCGGCCGACGAGGTCATTGCCGGCAAGCACCCGGGCGAGTTCCCGCTCGTGGTCTGGCAGACCGGCTCGGGCACGCAGAGCAACATGAACGTCAACGAGGTGCTGGCCAACCGCGCGAGCGAAATCCTCGGCGGCGAGCGTGGGGAAGGGCGCCTGGTGCACCCGAACGACGACGTGAACCGCAGCCAGTCGAGCAACGACGTGTTCCCGACCGCCATGCACGTGGCGGCCGTCGAGGCCATCACGCACAAGCTGCTGCCCGCCATCGCCAAGCTCCGCGGCACGCTGGCCAAGAAGGCCGAAGACTTCGCCGACATCGTGAAGATCGGCCGCACCCACCTGCAGGACGCCACGCCGCTCACGCTGGGCCAGGAGTTCTCGGGCTACGTGGCGCAGCTGGCGCACGGCGAGGCGCATGTGCGCGCCGCGCTGCCGCACCTGTGCGAACTGGCGCTGGGCGGCACGGCCGTCGGCACCGGGCTCAATGCGCCCAGGGGTTATGCGGAGCAGGTCGCGGCCGAACTGGCGAGGCTCACGAGCCTGCCGTTCGTCACCGCGCCGAACAAGTTCGAAGCCATGGCCAGCGTCGATGCGCTGGTGCATGCCCACGGCGCGCTGAAGACGCTCGCCGCCAGCATGAACAAGATCGCCAACGACGTGCGCTGGCTCGCGAGCGGCCCGCGCAGCGGCATCGGCGAGCTGAGCATTCCCGAGAACGAACCCGGCTCGTCGATCATGCCGGGCAAGGTCAACCCGACCCAGAGCGAAGCCGTCACGATGCTGGCAGCGCAGGTGTTCGGCAACGACGTGGCCATCAACATCGGCGGCGCTTCGGGCAACTTCGAACTGAACGTGTTCCGCCCGATGGTGGCGCACAACTTCCTGCAGAGTGTGCGCCTGCTGGCCGACGGCATGGTGAGCTTCAACGACCACTGCGCCGTGGGCATCGAACCGAACCGCGAGCGCATCACGGAACTGGTGCAGCGCTCGCTGATGCTGGTGACGGCGCTGAACACGCACATCGGCTACGACAAGTCGGCCTATATCGCGAAGAAGGCGCACAAGGAAGGCACGAGCCTGCGCGAAGCGGCGATTGCATCGGGGCATCTCACCGCCGAGCAGTTCGACCAATGGGTGGTGCCGGAGAACATGACGGGCCGTTGAGTCGGATCAGCCCATGAAAAAAGGACCCGCGAGGGTCCTTTTTCGTTGGCGCTTGATCGATCGATCAGTAGCCGATCGTGTAGCGCTGGCGCGAATGCGCCGGCTTTTCCAGCTCGTCGATGAACGCGATCGCGTAGTCCTCGAACGTGATCCAGCTGCGGCCTTCGGCGCTCACCAGCAGGTCGTCGGTGCCGAGGCGGAACTTGCCCGTGCGCTCGCCGTCGACGAACTCGGCGGAGGGCGACAGGAAGGTCCAGTCGAGGTCCTTCTCGTTGCGCAATGCGTCCAGGAACACGCCGCCGGCCGTGGCTTCGGCGCGGTAGGCATCGGGGAAGTTCGGCGTGTCGATCACCTTCAGGCCGGGTGCCGCAAACAGGCTGCCGGCGCCGCCGACCACCAGCAGGCGCTTCACGCCTGCACGCTTGACCGGCTCGATGACGGCCGCGGGCGGCACGGTGGCGAAGTGCGCGGCGCTGAACACGGCGTCATGGCCGGCCACGGCCTTTTCGAGGGCGGCGGCGTCGAGCGCGTCGACATCCACGGCCTTCACGTTGGCACGGCCCGACAGCTTTTCGCTGGCCTTGCGCGCGATGGCAGTGACGGTGTGGCCGCGGCGCAGCGCTTCTTCGAGAAGGCGGCTGCCGGCACGTCCGGTGGCTCCGATGATGGCGATGTGGCTCATGAGGGACTCCAGTCAAAAGGTTGGGAAGGGGATGAACCTCATCTTAGGTTTCTGGTTTCGAAAGAAATACCTCGAATTCCGCGCTTCTTTATTCCTAAAATCGTTCGAATGGACCGATTGAATGCAATGCGGGTGTTCGTCACCGTCGTGGATGCGGGCAGCCTTTCGGCCGCGGCCGACAAGCTCGACATGTCGCGCCCGGTGGTCACGCGCTACGTGGCCGAGCTGGAGCAATGGACCGGCGCACGCCTGCTGCACCGCACGACGCGCCGCCTCAGCCTCACGGCGGCGGGCGAAGAGCTGCTGCCACGCTGCCGCCAGGTGCTGGAACTCGCGGGCGACATGCAGGCGGCGGTGCGTCATCCGGCGGAGGCGCCGAGCGGACAGCTGCGCATCACCGCCAGCACCTCGTTCGCGCAGGCGCAGCTGGCCCGCGCGGTGGCCGACTACGTGCGGCGGTATCCGGGCGTGGCGGTCGACCTGGTGCTGCTCGATCGCGCGGTGAACCTGGTGGACGAGCGCATCGACCTCGCGATCCGCGTGTCAGCCGAGATCGATCCGAACCTCATTGCGCGTCGGCTGTCGGTGTGCCGCTCGGTGGTCTGCGCAACGCCCGATTACCTGAAGGCGCACGGCCAGCCGCAGCGCGTAGAAGAGCTGGCGCAGCGCAACTGCCTCACGCATTCGTATTTCGGCCGCAGCCTCTGGAACTTCACGCGCAAGGCCGACGGCCTGCCGGTTTCGGTGGCGGTGGCCGGCAACCTGTCGACCAACGACGCGGCCAGCCTGATGGCGCTGGCGCAGGCCGGGGCGGGCATCGCGATGCTGCCCACCTATCTGACGTCGGGGTTGCTGCAGTCGGGCGAGCTGGTGTCGCTCTTTCCCGATCACGAGCCGCAGGTGCTGGGGGTGTACGCGGTGTACGCCTCGCGCAAGCACATGCCGTCTGCGCTGCGCACCTTGCTCGATTTTCTGGCCGAGCGCTTCACCGAAGTGCCGGCCTGGGACACGCCTTCTTAGTGACGCGGGTTGGCGGCGGCCGCCTCGTTCATCAGCTTGTCGGTGTAGGCGATGGCCATGGCCGAGAACAGGAACGCGATGTGGATCACGGTCTGCGCGATCAGCACCTTGTCGGTGTAGTTGTCCGCGTTGATGAAGGTCTTGAGCAGGTGGATCGAGCTGATGCCGATGATGGCGGTGGCCAGCTTCACCTTGAGCACCGAGGCGTTCACGTGGCTCAGCCACTCGGGCTGGTCCTGGTGGCCTTCGAGGTCCATGCGGCTCACGAAGGTCTCGTAGCCGCCCACGATCACCATGATCAGCAGGTTGGAGATCATCACCACGTCGATCAGCGCCAGCACCACCAGCATGATCACCGTCTCGTTGAGCGCGCCGACGGGGGCGGTGGTCTTGTAGCCGATGCTCGCGATGAGGGCCTGCAGCGCGTCCTTGTTGCCGAAGGCGGCTTCGACCAGGTGCAGCAGCTCGACCAGGAAGTGCACCACGTACACGCCCTGGGCCACGATCAGCCCCAGGTACAGCGGCAGCTGCAGCCAGCGGCTCGCGAAGATGAGCCGGGGCAGGGGCTTCAGCGGGGAACTGCGCGCTGGTACGGGCGCGTTCCGGGCGTCGAAAGGATCGGGGGCGGACATGAAGTAAGAAGACAGATGTAAAAAGTCGGGCGATTTTAGGGGTCTCCCAGTGACGCACTCGTGATAACCCTGCGAACTAACATCGACCCCGTCAGTGGCCCGTAAGTGCGTGCCCCGACATTACGGCCGCATTCAATCAGGAGACAAGAGCATGAGCAGCGCATCGAAGAACATTGAATCCGTCCTCGTCGAGAACCGCGTGTTCCCGCCCGACGCCCGCGCCACCGAAGGCGCCCGCATTGCCAGCATGGCCGCCTATGAAGCGTTGTGCAAGGAAGCCGAACAGGACTTCGAAGGCTTCTGGACCCGGCTGGCCAAGGACAACCTCCAGTGGACGAAGCCGTTCACCCGCACCCTCGACGAATCGAAGGCCCCGTTCTACGAATGGTTCGGTGACGGCGAGCTCAATGCCAGCGCCAACTGCCTGGACAAGCACATCGGCACCCCCGTCGAGAACAAGATCGCGATCGTCTTCGAAGCCGACGACGGCGCCGTCACCCGCGTCACCTACAAGGAGCTGCTGGCCCGCGTGAGCCAGTTCGCCAACGCGCTCACGGCGCAGGGCATCCAGAAGGGCGACCGCGTCATCATCTACATGCCGATGACCATCGAAGGCGTGGTCGCCATGCAGGCCTGCGCGCGCATCGGCGCCACCCACAGCGTGGTGTTCGGCGGCTTCTCGGCCAAGGCGCTGCAGGAACGCATCATCGACGCGGGCGCCGTGGCCGTCATCACCGCCAACTACCAGCTGCGCGGCGGCAAGGAACTGCCGCTGAAGGCCATCGTGGACGACGGCATTGCGCTGGGCGGCTGCGACACGCTCAAGACCGTGCTCGTGTACGAGCGCACGCCCACCGCGTGGAACCGTGTGGAGGGCCGCGACAAGACCTTCACCGAAGCGCAGGCAGGGCAGAGCACCGAGTGCGCGCCGGTGCCGGTCAATGCCGAGCACCCGCTGTTCATCCTCTACACCTCGGGCTCCACTGGCAAGCCCAAGGGTGTGCAGCACGCCACCGGCGGCTACCTGCTGTGGGCCAAGCTCACGATGGACTGGACTTTCGACATCCGCCCCGAAGACCTGTTCTGGTGCACCGCCGACATCGGCTGGATCACCGGCCACACCTACGTCGCCTACGGCCCGCTCGCGGCCGGCGCCACGCAGGTCGTGTTCGAAGGCATCCCGACCTTCCCGCACGCGGGCCGCTTCTGGGAAATGATCGAGAAGCACAAGGTCTCGATCTTCTACACCGCGCCCACCGCCATCCGCTCGCTCATCAAGGCGGCCGAAGGCGACGAGAAGGTGCACCCGAAGAACTGGGACCTGACCAGCCTGCGCATCCTCGGTTCGGTCGGCGAGCCGATCAACCCGGAAGCGTGGATGTGGTACCACCGGAACATCGGCGGCGAGCGCTGCCCGATCGTCGACACCTTCTGGCAGACCGAAACGGGTGGCCACGTCATCACGCCGCTGCCGGGCGCCACGCCGCTGGTGCCGGGCTCGTGCACCTTGCCGCTGCCGGGCATCATGGCCGCGATCGTCGACGAGACGGGCAAAGACCTGCCCAACGGCGCGGGCGGCATGCTGGTCATCAAGCGGCCCTGGCCTTCGATGATCCGCACGATCTGGAACGACCCCGAGCGTTTCAAGAAGAGCTACTTCCCCGAAGAGATGGGCGGCACGATCTACCTGGCCGGCGACGGCGCGGTGCGCAGTGCCGACCGCGGCTACTTCCGCATCACGGGCCGCATCGACGACGTGCTGAATGTGTCGGGCCACCGCCTGGGCACGATGGAAATCGAATCGGCGCTGGTTTCTAAAACCGATCTCGTGGCCGAGGCCGCGGTGGTGGGCCGCCCCGACGACGTGACCGGCGAGGCCGTGTGCGCCTTCGTCGTGCTCAAGCGCTCGCGCCCGACCGGTGAAGAGGCCAAGCAGATCGCCAACGAACTGCGCGCCTGGGTCGCGAAGGAAATCGGCCCCATCGCCAAGCCCAAGGACATCCGCTTCGGCGACAACCTGCCCAAGACGCGCAGCGGCAAGATCATGCGGCGTTTGCTGCGCAGCATCGCGAAGGGCGAGGCGATCACGCAGGACACGTCGACACTCGAGAACCCAGCGATCCTCGACCAGTTGTCGGAAACGAACTGACCGCAAACGCGGCCGTCGCCTACCGATTCGGAACAGTTGTCACGAACTGGCTGTAGAGAGGTGTAGGACACGGCCGTTTGTGCGGCCGTGTGCACCAAAGCGGGCTCCTTGCTGAGGTAAAACCGATGTCGTCACCGCGCGCCATGACAGGCGCGCGGCTTTTGTCATCGTGACCGGCTGTTTGCAAGGAGGCGCCACATGGGCGTGAGATCCGCTTTTCTTTTTGTCATCGTGCTGCTCATCGCGGGGCTTGCCGCGCTGAACTGGGGCACGCTGTCGGCCCCCACCGACGTGTGGCTCGGCTTCATGAGCGTGTCGGCGCCGCTGGGGCTGATCATGCTGGGGCTCACGGCCGTGCTCGCGGCCTTCTTCCTCGTGTACGTGCTGTACCTGCACAGCTCGGTGCTGCTGGAGACCAAGCGCCACACGAAGGAAATGCAGACCCAGCGCGACCTCGCCGACAAGGCGGAGGCCTCGCGCTTCACCGAGCTGCGCAACTTCCTGGAAGCGCAGGAGAAGCAGCACATGTCGCACAACGCCGACCGGCATACCGCGCTGCTGGCGCGGATGGAGCAGCTGGAACGCGCGGTCAAGGCGCGTTCGGACCAGACCGACAACACGGTGGCCGCGCACATCGGGCAGCTCGAGGACCGCATCGAGCGCCGTCCGGTGCCCAGCGACATCAACCCGAGCATCTGACCGGGCGCGCCGCGCGCTTCGTTTCTCTGCTGATTACTTCGTCGACAACACCCAGGCCGCGAGCTTCTTCGCATCGGCTTCGCTGACCTGGTTGTTGGCCGGCATCGGCACCGGGCCCCACACGCCCGAGCCGCCCTTGATGATCTTGGTGGCCAGCGTGTTGGCTGCGCCCTTGTCGTCCTTGTACTTGGCCGCGATGTCCTTGAACGACGGCCCGAGCACCTTGCGTTCGACCGCGTGGCAGCTCATGCAGTTCTTCGACGTGGCGAGGGCCAGGTCGGCAAAGGCGGGCGCCGCGAGGCCGAGGCCCAGGGCTGCCATCAACATCGTTCTTTTCATGGGGACTGTTTTCGTAAGGGCTGAGTTACATTCGATCCAACGCGATTGTAGGTAGCGCGGTGCACACGCACTGGCGGCGATACCGACCAACTCGGAGGGTATTCGCGATGTGGTTTCTGCTCTTGGGCCTGCTTGGCATAGCCCTCAAATATTTCGAAGTGGGCATGGTCGCCGGCTGGAGCTGGTGGATCGTGCTGAGCCCGTTCGCGCTGGCCCTGGCATGGTGGGCCTGGGCCGATTCGTCGGGCTACACCAAGCGCAAGGTCATCGAGCGCGAAGAGCGTCGCAAGCAGGCGCGCATCGACCGCCAGAAGACCAACATGGGCCTTCGCACCAGCAACGGGCAACAGCGCCCGCGCCGCTGACCACGCGGCCTCGTCACCTGCGCCGCATGCCAACCCCGGACGCGCGCCATGGACGACGAAGCCGCCACCCACGCCTTGCTCGTTTTCGGGCTGTCGCTGCTGGTCGGACCGGCGGTCGGCGCGCTGGTCGGGCGTTTCAAGACCTTCTTCTGGGGCGCCGGCATTGGTGCACTGCTGATCGGCTGCGCCGGTCTGTACGGCGCGGTCACGGTGGGCTGGCAGCGCTACCAGTCGATCGCGGGCACAGCCTCTACGCAAGGCAGCCTGGTCGAGTTCGTGGAAGAGCGCAGCAAGGACAGCAAGGGCTACGTCACCACCACGCGTGCGCCCGTCGTCGAATACACCGCCGCCGACGGGCAGAAGCGCCGAGTCAAAGGGCTCGGTGGCAGCCTGTCGGACAAGGAGTGGGGCGATGCGGTCGAGGTGCGCTACAGCACCGCTGACCCCGCCCAGGCCCTGGTGGCCGACTTCCAGAACATGTGGGGCATTGTCTGGGGGCTCGGCCTCTTCGGCGGCTTTCCGACGATGTTCGGTCTGTTCTTCACCGGCCTGGCGCTCAAGGAAGGCCGCAAGGGCCAACCGGCACCGGTGCGCGAGCCGACACCCCTGCAGAAGAGATGGCGCACGCGTGGCACGGTGCTGGCGAACGTGGTGTTCCTCGCCGGCTTTGCGCTGGTGTTTCTCTATCCCGATGCGAGCGCGATGAAGCAGTTCGGCGTGGGTTTCTTGACCATCGGCGCGGGGGCGCTGCTGCACTTCGTCGTGCAGAGCTTTCCCCCGGCAATGGATTTCGAAGCCCGGGCCATCTTTGCGATCGTCGGCCTGGGCTTCATGGCCTTCGGCTACGGCGCGTGGATGATGGGCTGAGTCCGTTTCAGAACTTGTCGAGCACCGCGCCCGAGCTCGCGCTCGAGGCGTTGAACGCGAACTTGGCCTGCACGCCACGCGTGTAGCGCGGAGCAGGGGCCTTCCAGCCTTCGCGGCGCTTGGCGATCTCGGCTTCGGGCACGTTCAGTTCAAGCACCAGCTTGTGCGCGTCGATGGTGATCGAATCGCCTTCGTTCACGAACGCAATGGTGCCGCCCGCCGCCGCTTCCGGTGCGACGTGGCCGACCACCATGCCCCAGGTGCCGCCCGAGAAGCGGCCGTCGGTGATGAGGCCGACGCTTTCGCCCAGGCCCGCGCCGATCAGCGCGCCGGTGGGGGCCAGCATTTCCGGCATGCCCGGGCCGCCCTTGGGGCCGAGGTAGCGCAGCACCATCACGTCGCCGGCGACGATCTTGCCGGCCAGGATGGCCTGCAGCGCCGATTGCTCGTCGTCGAACACGCGGGCCGGGCCGGTGATGACGGGGTTCTTCAGGCCGGTGATCTTGGCGACCGCGCCTTCGGGCGACAGGTTGCCCTTCAGGATGGCCAGGTGGCCTTCGTCGTACATCGGCTTGTCGATCGGGCGGATCACGTCCTGGTCGGCGCGCGGCACGTCGGGCACGTCCTTCAGCACTTCTTCGATGGTCTGGCCGCTGATGGTGATGCAGTCGCCATGCAGCAGGCCGGCCTTCAGCAGCACCTTCATGACCTGCGGAATGCCGCCGGCCTGGTGCAGGTCGACCGCGAGGTACTTGCCCGAGGGCTTCAGGTCGCACAGCACCGGCACCTTCTTGCGCATGCGCTCGAAGTCGTCGATGGTCCACTCGACCTCGGCCGCGTGCGCGATGGCCAGGAAGTGCAGCACCGCGTTGGTCGAGCCGCCGGTGGCCATGATGACGGCCACGGCGTTCTCGATGGCCTTCTTGGTCACGATGTCGCGCGGCTTCAGGTCTTTCTTGATCGCCTCGATCAGCACCTTGGCCGATTCCTTGGCCGAGTTGGCCTTTTCGTCGTGCGGGTTCGCCATGGTCGACGAGTAGGGCAGCGAGATGCCGAGCGCTTCGAACGCGCTGGACATGGTGTTGGCC